>CATNEU010000250.1 GCA_950097605.1 uncultured Oscillospiraceae bacterium
GCTGTCCCCGCTGGCCTGCGCCTATGCAAGGGCCAGAGGCGCGGACCGGATGTCCTCCTATGGCGATTTCATCGCGCTGTCGGACACCTGCGACGAGCAGACCGCCGCGCTGATCGCCCGCGAGGTTTCGGATGGCATCATTGCGCCGGGCTATACAGATAAGGCGCTGGAGATTTTGAAGGGCAAGCGGAAGGGCGGATACAACATCATCCAGATCGACCCGGCCTATACGCCGGACCCGGTCGAGCACAAGGACGTATATGGCGTCACGTTTGAGCAGGGCCGCAACGAGCTGACCATCGACAGGGAGATGCTTACAAACCTTGTGACCGACAACAAGGAGCTGCCGGAGGACGCAAAGCGCGACCTTCTGATTGCGCTGATCGCGCTTAAATACACCCAGTCCAACTCGGTCTGCTATGCAAAGGACGGACAGGTCATCGGCGTCGGCGCGGGGCAGCAGTCGAGAATCCACTGCACCCGGCTGGCGGGCAACAAAGCCGACATCTGGTTTTTGCGCCAGCATCCGAAGGCCCTGTCGCTGCCGTTTAAAAGCGATATCCGCCGTCCGGACCGCGACAATACGATCGACGTGTATCTCTCGGACGACGACATGGACGTGCTGGCGGACGGCGCCTGGGAGAACTTCTTCACAGAGAAACCCGAACGCCTGACCCGGGAAGAGAAGCGCGCCTGGCTGGACACGCTGGACGGCGTTTCGCTGGGTTCGGACGCGTTTTTCCCGTTTGGCGACAACATCGAGCGCGCCCACCGCAGCGGCGTGCAGTTTATCGCGCAGCCGGGCGGCTCGATCCGCGACGACCATGTTGTCGACACCTGCAACAAGTATGGCATTGCAATGGCGTTTACCGGCATCCGCCTGTTCCACCACTGAGTTCGGCGGCGGCAGCGAACGGCGTGTTGCGTTGGGCCATGGTTGCGTTAGATAAAACAAAAGGCCTGTCCGCCTCCGCTTTTGGCGGCGAACGGGCCATTTTATTCGTTCCGGCCGGTGATGTCCGGGACGCTGAAAAGGAGAGCAAACCATCATGAAAATACTTGTGGTTGGCGGCGGCGGCAGAGAGCACGCGGTCATTAAAAAACTGAAGCAGAGCAGCGCAAACCCTGCCATCTATTGCTGTCCGGGCAACGGCGGCATATCCAAGGACGCCGTTTGCGTCCCGGTCAAGGCGACCGATATAGAAGGTGTTGTGCAGTGCGCAAAGGAGCGGCAGGTGGACCTGGTGGTCGTGACGCCGGACGACCCGCTTGTTCTGGGCATGGTGGACGCGCTGCAGCAGGCGGGTATCCGCGCTTTTGGCCCAAACAAGGCCGCGGCGCTGATCGAGGGAAGCAAGGTCTTTTCCAAAGACCTCATGAAAAAGTATAACATCCCGACCGCCAAATACGAGGTGTTTGACGACCCGGCGGCCGCGCTTGCCTATATCGAGAAGGAGAATACCTATCCGACGGTGATCAAAGCGGACGGGCTTGCGCTCGGCAAAGGCGTTGTGATCGCCGCGACGCCGGAGGAGGCCAAGGACGCCGTTTCTTCGATTATGGAGGACAAAATCTTTGGCGCCTCGGGCAACCAGATTGTTGTGGAGGAGTTTTTAACGGGGCCGGAGGTTTCGGTGCTGGCCTTTACGGATGCGCATGTGGTTGCCCCGATGGTGTCTTCGATGGACCACAAGCGCGCCTATGACGGCGATAAAGGTCCGAACACGGGCGGTATGGGCACCATCGCGCCCAATCCCCACTACACCGAGGCGCTCGCGGAACGCTGCATGCGCGAGATCTTTGTGCCGACGATTGAGGCCATGAACCAAGAGGGCCGCCCTTTTAAGGGCTGCCTCTATTTCGGGCTGATGCTCACAAAGGACGGTCCCAAGGTTATCGAATACAATTGCCGGTTTGGGGACCCCGAGACGCAGGTGGTCCTGCCGCTGCTGAAGACCGACCTGCTGGACATTATGAACGCCGTGATCGACGAGCGGCTTGCCGAGCTTGCGATTGAGTGGGAAACCGGCGCGGCCGCGTGCGTCTGCATTGCGTCGGGCGGCTATCCGAAGAAATACCAGACCGGCTATGAGATCACCGGCCTGGACGCGAACGGCGGCCTGCCGGGCGCAACGGTTTACCACGCGGGCACCCGGTTTGCGGATGGAAAGTTCGTCAATGCGGGCGGGCGTGTGCTGGGCGTGACGGCACGCGGAGAAACGCTCGACGAGGCGCTTGCAAAGTCCTATGCGGCGGTCGAACGCATTCATTTTCAGGATATGCACTATCGCAGGGACATCGGCAGAAAGTAAAAAAATAGCCGCTGCGTAACATAGCCCCATGATATCAAGAGGGCGAAAGCACTCGCTGCTTTCGCCCTCTTAATTACCCAACAAGCATAGCCAACTAGAACGGTCAATGGCAGCGAAACTGCTCAACTTACCATTGACGGGGACGGTTGGCTATGCTATTTACGGGGACAATATTTACGATTTCAAGATACGTGCTTCTTTTTCTGAAATAGCTTTCCCTAATTTTTCCCTTAATTCCACCAACCATTCAGGTTCATCCGCAAGTTTCTCCGCAACACACCGGATTAACCGTGCATAGCCATATAGATTGATGAATCGCCGCATAAACGGATGTGATTCTTCCATCTCTTCAGTGTAACAGTGTTCTTCTTTATAGCCTCTGACAAATTCGTTCCTTGCTGTTTGAAGTGATTC
>CATNEU010000251.1 GCA_950097605.1 uncultured Oscillospiraceae bacterium
CTGATAACGGCTGTCTGAGGCGGGGAGAAATACCCCCGTGCCTGGAAGAGGGGAAGCCCCCTCTTCTAATATCACCCCGCAAATCGTGCCGCGGCGCGATTTGCCGAAGTCGAAACCGCCGCACATGTCGCCGGTTTCTCCGTTTTAAAAGAGATTGCCTACTATCTGTCGGTTATTACGATGGTCTGAGGCGGGGGAAGAAATACCCCCGCTTTTTTTGGATAGGAAAGCCGCCTGGATGCCGTGATACGGCAGCCGGGCGGCCATAGAAACGAATCGCCCGGCAGGGCGGAGCGGGCGGGAGGAATGACGTGTTGAAAAATTCTGCAAAAATGGCGCTTGGCGGGATGATGACGGCGCTCGGCGTGTTGTTTATGTTTCTGACGGGGTTGTTCCCGCTGGCGGACTATGCATTGCCCGCGCTGGCCGGCATCCTGACGGTTGTGGTCGTGATCGAAATTTCGGACAAAACGGCCTGGTGCGTCTATGCGGCGATTTCGATTTTATCGCTGCTTGTGGTGCCGCGGCTCGAGGCCAAGCTGGTGTTTATTGCGTTTTTGGGGTATTACCCGATTGTCAAAGCCTATTTGGAGCGCATGAAAAGCCGCACGGCAAGCTGGCTGTGCAAATTTGCGCTGTTCAACGCGGCGGCGGCGGTGATCTTTGCAGGGATGTCCTTCCTGCTGGGACTCGACGCGCTGCTTGCTGAGTTTGACGGCTACGGCGCGTGGGGGCTTGCGGCGTTCTGGGCGTTTGCAAACCTGGTGTTCTGGATTTACGACATTGCGCTGACCCGGGTGGTCTCGATGTATCTCTCGGTAATCCGGCCGAAAGTGCGGCCGTTTATGAGCAAGCGAAGATAGGGGGCGGCGGAGCTTGAACAATCCAAGACTGGATTTTTTGCGGGAGAAAGCGCACAAGCTGCCGCTGCTTCCCGGCGTGTATATCATGAAGGACAAGACCGGTAAGATCATTTACATAGGCAAGGCCAAGGCGCTTAAAAACCGTGTGAGCAGCTATTTCCGTTCGGTGGAAAAACACCAAGAGAAGGTCTACCGCATGGTCGAGAACGCCTACGACTTCGACTTTATCGTGACCGACAGCGAATACGAGGCACTGGTTTTAGAGTGCAGCCTCATCAAGCAGAACAACCCCAAATACAACATCCTTCTCAAAGACGGCAAGGGGTATAGTTATATCCGGATTTCCAACGAAAAGTTCCCGCGCATCACGGCTGCCAGACAGCGCCGCGACGGAGAGGGCATTTTTCTGGGGCCGTATACCAGCAACTATGTCGTCAAGGAATCAGTGGCCGAGGTCAACACGGCGTTTATGCTGCCAACCTGCCACCGCCGGTTCCCGGCGGAGTTCGGCAAAGGGCGCCCCTGTCTGAATTACTTCATCAAAAATTGCATTGGGCTTTGCCGCGGCAAGATCAGCGAGGAGGAGTATGCCGAGCTGATTGGGCAGGCAACCGACTTTTTAAAAACCGGCAGCAAGCAGAGCGTGGAAAAGCTCACGGCACTGATGGAGCAGGCCGCGGAGAACCTGCAATTTGAGAAGGCCGCACGCTACCGCGACCGCATCCGCGCGATTGAAAAGCTGGGCGAGCGCCAGAAGGTTGTGATGAACCGCGTGGAGGAGCAGGACGTGATTGCGTTCGCGACGAGCCAGACAATGGCCATGGCGGTCATCATCAAGTACCGCGGCGGCAAGCTCGTGGATACCGACGATTATCTGATCAAGGAATACGACGACCTTGTGAGCGCGCGCAGCGAGTTTCTCACAAGGTATTACTACCAGTCCGATTCGATCCCGAAACAGGTGACGATTGACGGAGAAGTGGAGGACGCCGCTCTGCTTGAGGCGTTTTTGAGCGGGCAGGCGGGCCGCAAGGTGCGCGCCGTGTTTCCGCAGAAGGGCGAGCAGTGGAGACTCTGCGAGATGGCGCGTAACAACGCGGCCGAGAAGCTCTCCCACCTGACCGTGCGCACCGGCCGGGAGATCGCCACGCTCGACGAGCTGGGCAAGCTGCTGGGCATGCCGCATCCGCCGTCGTATATCGAGGCGTATGATATTTCCAATATGGGCAGCGACTCAATTGTCGGCGCGATGGTTGTATTTGAAAACGGCGCGCCGCTCAAATCCGCATACAAAAAGTTCAGCATCAAAACCACGAACGGGCAGGACGACTACGCCGCGATGCACGAGATGCTCTCGCGCCGCTTCCAGCGCTATTTTGAGGATAAGGACAGCGGGGAAGGGTTTGGACGGCTGCCGGATTTGATCCTGCTCGACGGCGGCAAAGGGCATGTCGGCGTGATCCTGCCGCTGCTCGAACAACTGCATTTGCAGGTGCCGGTGTTCGGTATGGTCAAGGACGACCGGCACCGCACACGCGCGATTGCAAAGGACGGCGGGGAGATTGCGATTGCTTCACACAAGAGCACCTTTGCGCTGATTACCCGGATCCAGGACGAAGTGCACCGGTTTGCGATCGGCTATCACCGCGCCAAGCACAAAAACAAGACCTTCTCCTCCGCTCTGACCGGGATTCCGGGCATCGGCGAGAAACGCGCCAAAGCGCTGATGCAGCATTTCAGGACGATTGGCGCAATCAAGCAGGCGGACGTTTCCGAGCTTGCGCAGGC
>CATNEU010000252.1 GCA_950097605.1 uncultured Oscillospiraceae bacterium
CAACGTAACGCTTCATCCCGACATGCAGGAGCTATTGTGCGCAGCGGATTGCCTGATCACCGACTATTCCTCCTGCGCGGCGGACTTCCTGCTTTCCGGCAAACCGTGCTTCCTCTATCTGCCGGATTACGACGCCTACAACGAGGAACGGGGCTACTACTTCACCCAGGCGGAACAGCCCTATCCATACGCCTTCACGAATCCCCAAATGATGCAAAACATCCGCAGCTTTGACGAGGCGCAGTATGCCGCCCGCCGCGAAGCCTTCTTCTCGCTGACCGGCCTTGCGGAGAAAGGAAACGCTTCTTCCCAGGTTGCGGACCTGATTGCCGAACACATGCAGTCTCTGCAATAAAACAACCGGGTATTCCATGCAAAGATACATGGAATACCCGGTTATTTTATTTTCTTTTAAAGTTTTTTTCATAGCTTTTTGATACATCTTTTCTTTAGTTTGTCGTTCAGGCCGCGACAGGGGATATTTTTTATAGGTCTTTCTTATAGCTTTTTGATGCATCCGTCTTCTGGCTTGTCGCTCAGGCGTGCTGTGGGCCCCTACTTTTTCGTGAAGAAAAAGTAGGCAAAAATTCAGTTAAGGGGTGCCGCTACCTTCCTCCAATTGACTAAACGCCGTCTTCGGATTGGCAAAGGACGAAAACGAGGCGGTCGCAGGAAGTGCGGTGTCGGGTCGGAAGACGCGCCCCTTCACAGTCCCCAACCGTACCCGAGTGGGGATCCTTTTAGAAGGCTTTCTGCAAGGGAGGGGCTGATGGACAAAGTTTCCCCTCTTTTGCAGCCAGCCTATTTCTATCCGTTTAACTTCCCTCCCGGAACGGGGATCGTGAAGGGGGCAGGCCCGCGACCCTGCGCTGCGCTTTCTGCGACCATTGCATCGTCGCCCTTTGCTCTGCTATGGACGGCGTGCAGTCAATTGGAGCGGAGCCGTTCGCCCCCTTGGCCAGCCTTTTTGCATCCTTTTTGGGCTGCGCCAAAAAGGATGGGCCCACAGCACGCCTGAGCGACGGACGAAAAGATAGATGCAGCAAAGAGCTATAAAAAATTCCAAAAATAAACGCCCCCGCCTTGGCACGAACGGCAAACGAAAAGATAGACACATCAAAACCCATAAAGTCAAAGAAAGGCTGTGGAAAGGGGGATACCCTTTCCACAGCCTTTCACCGCGTGAGCGGTTAACATATTTGGAACTACACCAAAAAGAACACCTCTAAAACTCCGTTTCCACCACGCTGCCCCGCGCAAGCGACTGCGCAAGGTCGATGACCCGCTGGTTGCGGCTGCCGCGGAAGCGCAGCGTGAGATCCTTTTGCTTCTGCTCAAACCGGCCGTCCACAAGGATATCACAGGCAGCCAGCAGCTCATTCCAGCCATTCCGGCCGTCCGCGTGCGCACGCAGATATTCAAACGTATAGCCGGTATAACAGATCACATGCAACCCGCGCTGCTTGGCCGCGCGCGCAAGCTTTGCGGCCTGCTCGGCCTGCTCGAACGGCTCCCCTCCCGACAGCGTCAGCCCGTCGAGCAGCGGGTTTTGGTCGATGGCCCGCAGGATGCGCTCCAGCGCCATCGGCGTCCCGCCCGCGGCGTCGTGCGTCTGCTGGTTGTGGCAGCCCGGGCACCGGTGCGGACAGCCCTGTGTAAACACGACAAACCGGATGCCCGGTCCGTCCACAATCGACTCTTTAATCACACCTGCAATTCGTATGGTTTCCATGCTCTGCAAATCCTTCCAGACGGCGGACGCCTCCGAAACGTCCCCGTTTCGGAACGCGAGAACAAGAGCAGGTGCACACCGCCCCTGCTCTTGTTGCCGGTAATGATGGAGTGGCCTGTATTTTTAAAGCGCGGTGGTCATCTCGACCGAATGCTTCACACGGTCGTGCTCCTCCGCCTTTTTGGCGTTGTTGAAGCGGTCGAGCGTTCCGACAAGGTACCCTGTGATACGGCGGATCCGGTCGAAGCCGCCCTTGCCGTCCTCCTCAGTCCTGCCGCAGCGCGGGCACTCGTTTTCAATAATGCCGGTATAGCCGCAAACCGGGTCGCGGTCGACCGGATGGTTGATCGACCCATAGCCGACACCCGACTCCTTCATGCAGCGCACCACCTTCTCAAACGCGTCGAGGTTGTTCAGCGGGTCGCCGTCGAGCTCAACATAGGTAATGTGTCCGCCGGAGGTCAGCGCGTGATAAGGCGCCTCGATGCGTATTTTGTCAAACGCGCTGATGTCATAGTAAACCGGCACATGGAACGAGTTTGTATAGTAATCCCGGTCGGTTATGCCCGGAATTACGCCGTATTTCTCACGGTCAATCTTGACAAAGCGGCCCGAAAGCCCTTCCGCAGGCGTCGCAATCACCGAGTAATTCATACCGGTCTTTTCGGTTTCCTGCTGCATGCGCTCGTTCATGCGGCCGATGATTTTCAAGCCCAGCTCCTGCGCTTCGGCGCTCTCGCCGTGGTGCACCCCAATCAGGGCTTTGAGGCATTCCGCAAGGCCGATGAAGCCCATGGTCAGCGTGCCGTGCTTGAGCACCTCGCCAACCTCGTCGTCCGGGTCCAGCTTGTCGGAATCCAGCCAGACGCCCTGGCCCATCAAAAACGGATAGTTGCGCACTTTTTTCTTGGCCT
>CATNEU010000253.1 GCA_950097605.1 uncultured Oscillospiraceae bacterium
GGGTCCAGGGCCTGCGCAAAGGGGCCGACGACTATATCGCCAAGCCGTTCGACGCCGACGAGCTGCTCGCGCGCGTGGAGGCGGTCCTGCGGCGTTACCACAAAACCAGCGGGACCCTGCAGGTGCTGGATATCGAGCTGGACCAGTTTGCCCGCACGGTGGTGCAGAACGGACGTGCGGTGGAGCTGACCCGCAGGGAATTCGACCTGCTGCTGGATTTGGTTTTAAACCGCGACATCGCGCTTTACCGCGAGACCCTTTACGAGCGTGTGTGGGGCGACGAATACAGTACCAATACGCGCACGCTGGATCTGCACATCACCCGGCTTCGGAAAAAGCTGGGCTGGCAGGAGCAAATTAAGGCAGTCAACCGGATCGGCTATATGCTGGTCACGAAGGAATGAAACGGAGGATGGCATGAAGCTTGCCGTTAAACAGACCATCTTAATCACCATACTGGTTTCGCTCGTATTGTCCGCGGGCAGCATGGTCATGGTGCAGCGGAGCTTTGAAAAATCTCTGCAGGCGGCGGTAGCGCGCGGCGGCGAGCAGCAGATTGTGGAACAATACGCGCTGAAGTCCTCGCTGCTGAACGACCAGTTCAACGAGATCCCCTATGCGGATGAAAACGTGCGCCGGTACGTCACCCGGATGACGGGATCCGGGGAGCCGGGCTCCGCGCGCGTGGGCGTTTTTCATGAGGACGGCCGGGAGATCATCGCCAATCTGCCTGCGGGCATCCCGCAGGCAGATTACAAACTGCTGCTGCGGCCCTCCAGCGCGCAATATCTGCTGCGCAGGCTGGACAACTCCTACTATATGCTGATCTCGGCGGATATCCGGGTGGATGAAACGCGCATTTATATGGTCAACGCCTATGATATCGGCTATGTGTTTCAGGAAAAACAGGCGCAAATCCGTTCGCATTTGATTTTGAACGTCGCGCTGATTCTTGTGGCGGGCGCGGCAAGCGCCGTGCTGAGCCATTTTCTCACAAAACCGCTGCAAAAGCTGAGCCGCGCGAGCACCAATATCGCGGGCGGCGCGTATCAGGAGCGGACCGGCATCCGCACCGACGATGAAATCGGCCGGCTGAGCCGGAGCTTCGACAAAATGGCCGAAGCCATTGCGCGCAATGTGGATGCTTTGGAAAAACAGGTGGAAAACCAGAGCCGTTTTATCGCGGCCTTTTCCCACGAGGTCAAAACGCCCACCACCGCCATCATGGGCTATGCGGACATTCTGCGCAGAGCGCCTGTGGACGTGCAGGACCAGCTCCGCTATGCCAACATCGTATACCATGAGGGCAGGCGGCTGGAGGCGATGTCGCACAAGATGATGGAACTGTTAAACGTTGCCGAAGGGGGAATCGAGTTGAAACCGGTGCCGGTCCGGGCGTTTGCGGAAAAGCTTTGGGAAAGCCGCAGATCTTCGCTTCAGGGAATGGCGCTCGATATGCGGATGGAGGATGCGATTGTGAACGCGGAACCCGACCTGCTGTTCAGCCTGGTTTCCAACCTGCTGGACAACGCGTACAAGGCGGAGCCAAAAGACGGCTCTGTGCGGCTGGAAGGCAAACGCGCCGGGCGCCGGTATACCATTCGGCTCACGGACAGCGGCGCGGGCATACCGCCCGAGGACCTGCCGCATATCCAGGAGATATTTTATAGGGCGGACAAGTCCCGCTCGCGGGCAAAGGGCGGCGCTGGAATCGGCCTGTACCTATGCAGCCGGATCGCCAAGCTGCACGGCGGCGCGCTTGCCATTGAGAGCGCGCCGGGCGCCGGAACATCCGTCTCGTTTGATCTGGAGGTGCTGGATGAACAGCCGCAGGAATAAAATCGTACTGGCTGCCGCCGCTTTGGTGCTGCTCGCAGCCGTACTGGCCCCCTCTGTATATTTTTCGCTGCGGGAGGCCTTTTTGCTGGCCGGGGCGTATGAGCGGACCACCGTGCCCGTGGTGATCGACCCGGAGGCCGAGGAGATTTATATGGTGCGTGCGATACGCGACGCATATTATCTCGGCGTTGGCGTGCCAAAGGCGGAGGAGAGCAATCTGCGTGGTGAGTGGGCGCGCCTGTCGGACGGGAAAAGCGGCTTTCCGGAGCTGCCCGCGGGCGCGCCTTCGGACGGCGGCGCGCTGACGCTGCACGCATCGGAGGGCATGGCGCTGTCCGCGCAGTTGCTTCTGTGGCAAATGGAGAATGAACAGCTTGGCGCCGTCGTCCACACGGAGGCAAAGACGGGCAAAATCCTCTATATCACCCTACAGAGCTACGGCCTGCTGCTCCCGGATTCCGAAAAAGAGAACCAGACGCGCAATACCAGCGCTGCGCGCGCCTTCTGCGCCTACTTGGGGCTGGATGTTTTGGACGATTGGTCCGAGCAGGATGGAGGCCTTGTCTCCCAAAAGGCCTCGCTGAAGATCGTATGCCAGAATACGCCGGCGCTTTTTTCCCTCTATGTAGCGCCGCTGGAATCCCGGTGGGCTTCGGAGTCCTCCTGGTCTGTGACGGAGAAATCCGCAGTGGGCTAGGGCCTGCCGTCCGGCGCTTAGAATTTACAGCTTGGATACAACCCTGTGGTACTCTGATGAGGCCACAGGGTTATTTTATTGGTAAAGGAGCGTAGCAATG
>CATNEU010000254.1 GCA_950097605.1 uncultured Oscillospiraceae bacterium
TGCCGTTCCAATCCATCTCCCGGGTACGGGCGGAGTAAAACTTGTCGGTTCGATCAACCGTAAACTCATGCTCCTGCCCGTCCGGCGCATAGGCCTTTAGCGTGCAGAATGCGCAAGGGGCGCTTTTCTTATGAAGCGCCGCATAGCATTTCTGTCCCACACAGGCAAGTCCATTGGTAAAAAGGCCCTGAGATTCGTTGGCATATAGCAGCTCATAGGTTTCCTTTTCGATGACATAGATACCGTCCGCCGTTTCGTTGGCGATATTCTGAAACAGGCGGCTTTCCTCCGACATACCGGTGAAGACGGCGTAAAAACGCATCGGCCCGGACGGCGGGCCCATACGGCGGCCGCTCAGATGTATCCACATCAGGCTGCCGTCCTTATGGCGGGTCCGGAAGGAAGCGTCCAGGACCTCTCCGCTGGCAAGGGCAACCCTTGCCACAGCAAGCACCCGCTCTCTGTCCGGTTCATAAATCGCGCCGATTGCGTCGCCGCCGACCAGCTCGTCGTATTCTTTGCGCGTCCGGCCGGAGAGGGCGGCAACGCCGTCGGAGCAGAAAAGCGGAATAAACCGCTCCCCTTCGACCTGAAAACTGGCAATGCCGCCCGGCATCGCATTGACTAGGTGATTGAGCTCCATCTGGGTCTCCCTGAGTGCGGAAATATTGTGAAACACGCACTGCAGCAACGGGCAGCCGCCGTCTTCCCCAATTTGCCTCGCCTGGATGTGAACCCAGACAATGTGCCCGTCCCGATGCAACCGGCGAAACTCAAAGTCGGCCGCCGCATGGTTGTGGACCGCCGCACACAGCTTCTCCACCACCATACCGGTATCTTCCGGATAAATCATCCCCGCCGCATCGCGCTCTGTAAGCGCCCGGTATTCCTCCACCGTATGGCCGGACAGTTCCGGCACACCGTCGGAAAAATACACAGTCTCGAAGCGGTCCGATATTTTGTAGATTGCCACGCCGCCCGGAATCGCGTTGATGATGTCCTGCATTTTCACGTTGGTGTCGGTTAGCTCCTGTTCCAGCCGCTTCTGTTCACTGACGTCGCTGTATACGCCATATAAAAGCTGCCTGCCGCCCGCATCGGTTCCAACTGCGCCGTCCAGCCGGATCCATTGATATTTTTCCTGCCTGTCGTTAAAGAGGCGATAGGTATGCCGCATCGTACCGCCGTCCCGGAGAATCCTGCCAATTTTCTCGCACAGCGCGGGTAAATCCTCCGGATGCACGCCCAAATAGTTCGTCTCCTGCTCTACACTGCGAATGTGTTCCGCAGAATAGCCCATAAGCTCATAAAAAGCCGGGTTGTGAAACACCGGCACGATTCTTCCATTCTTGCACTCATAGACGCACAAGCCGCAAGGCACGCTGCCAAAGGTGGTGCTCAGTTCCTCCTCGGTCTTCCTGTGCAGCAGTTCCTCCTGCTTTTTCTCCGTAATGTCGAGTATGTACTCGATATGGGCGGGTTCGCCGGCCCAGTCGATCAGCATGCCGCTGAGCTGGTAAACGCGGCCGTTGCGGGGATGATGGTATTCCCGCAACTTGAGGCCGGTCCGGCTCATTTCGCGGGTGTGGCAGAAGGGGCAGGGCTCCGAAAAACCCGCAACCATATAACAGAAAGTACCCGGCAGCTCCACACCCAAAAACTGTTCTTTCGCACGGCGGTTGCTGTACAGCAGCCGCCGGTCGCTGATCGCACTGACAAAAATAGCCACCGGCGCGTTATCCAGCACGGCCTCCATCTGAACCATGGATAAGGCGTCCTTTTCCGTCATGCCTCCCCACCTCCTTTCAGGCTGGCCCTAAACGCATCCGCTTTTTGGAATTCTACTTGAACAGCGTGGTACAGCGCCGGATAGTCGTCGCACTGTTCTCGCTTGCGCAGCGGCTCCACAATTGCGCAAACCGCGTTGTAAAGCGGCGTAAGCCCCATGTTTCCCACAACGCCTTTCAGAGTGTGCGCGGCCGCAAATGCATTGGACAAGTCGTTTGCATCCAGGGCGGCCCCCAACCGCTGCAGGTTCGTATCCTGAAACAGCATGTCCAGCAATTTTAAATACAGCGCCTCATTCCCCATAAAACGGTTCATCGTCGATTGATAGTCTGCGCCATACGCCTCAAAAAGGACTTTGAATTCCTGCATCTCTCAGCTCTCCCTTTTTAATCCATTTCCTGCAACCGCCTCTTTCAGCAGGTCTTTCAAGCCCTTTACCGGCACAGGCCCCGCAAAACAACTCCCTGCGTACAACCGCAGCCGGTTCCACGCAGGCGCTCTGCCCATTTTTCCAGTCATCTTTGATAAAAGTATAGCAAAACCCGGCAGGAATCGCAACCATTCGGCAGCAACCGTTTCAAAAGACCGCCCCAGATTGCACATCCCGCTCCGTCTCCGCTCTTTTCGTTATTCGCCGCAAGCTTCTTCCTCGCTGTCTATGGGAGAAATCACAGACTTCGACAGGATATTTTTCATCGCCGGTTCATAATGCCGGTATTGCCTTCTGCCTGAGTTTTTGACGGCATAGAGCGCCTGATCCGCCCGGCGGAAGAATTCGGTATACTCCGTGGCGTTTTCCGGGGATAGGG
>CATNEU010000255.1 GCA_950097605.1 uncultured Oscillospiraceae bacterium
GCGGGTGATGCTGCGGCTGCTCCGCCAGCAGCGCAAGTACCTGTGCAGCGTCGATTTCCTCGTATGCGGCGACCGCGGAGGCCATCCCGTGCAGAAACGAAAGGTTGTTCCGCACTGTGCATTCCAGCAACCGGAGACTCTGCCGGGCGGTCTCCTGCAAATCCTGTTGCACCTCTTTTCGCAGGCTGGCGCTCATATTGGCATAAAACTGCAAAAAAAGGCCTGCTATGCAAACCACTGCGCAGCACGCAACCACAACCGGCCTCAGAATGATCTTCTGTTTGCCGTTCACGCGCTCTCCCCCCTAACAATCGGATTTGCCGGCAGGCATCTATAGCCGCCTCTTTCGCGAAACCGTATACGGCAACGGCACTGTGCCTTCTACACACAGAAATACATTCCAAGTTTTTCTATTTATGTTTCCTAAGATTATCCAGAGCCTATTATAGTCTTTTCGGGCGAAAACGTCAAGATATTGGAAATTGATATAGAATGTTAATATATGTTAATCTTGACATCCATCCGAAAACCTGCTACAATATCTCTCAAACAAACTCCGGATGCACTGCAGGCGGACCGGAGCCGCAACAAATACGCTTTAAAGAGGTATGGAATACACAAATGGACGATAGTGACCGAAGTCGGCGCACGTTTTTAACCCTGCTTGTGATATCGCTGCAATAGACGAGGGCATAGCCCGCTTTCTCAAAATGAAAGCAGGCTGTGTCCTTTTGTGCTGCTGCGGGGATATTTACATATACCAATTTCATTTTTATCTACAGAAAGGAGTGGTCTTCCTCTATGGAAAATCACAGACAGATGCCTTGGCATGCAAAACCCGCTTGCGAGGTGCTGCGCACGCTCGCAACAACCGAGGAGGGTTTGTCGGATGCCGAGGCGGCTAAAAGACTGGCAGAATACGGACGCAACGAGCTGCGGCAAAAGCCGCCCAAAACGATGCTGAAAATGCTCTGGGAGCAGCTAACCGACACGATGGTGCTGATCTTGATCGGCGCGGCTGCGTTTTCCGCCGTTTTGCAGGAATGGACCGAAGCGGTGGTGATCTTTTCAATCGTAGTGGTCAACGCCGTGATTGGCATTGTGCAGGAGAAAAAGGCGCAGTCCTCCCTGGAAGCGCTGCGCAATATGAGCGCCCCAACGGCGCGCGTCCTGCGGCAGGGAGAAGAAAGCATCGTCCCGGCAAGCGAGCTGGTCGTGGGCGACGTGGTGCAGCTCAGCGACGGCGACATGGTTCCCGCTGATATACGGCTGACCGACTCCGCAAACTTGAAGGTACAGGAAGCCTCTCTCACCGGCGAATCCCTGCCCTCAGAAAAGGACGCGGACGATCTGTTGCCGGAGGAAACGGTGCTGGGCGACCGCAGCAATATGGTATATACTTCCGCAATTGTTACATATGGCCGCGCCACAGGCGTGGTCGTGGCCACCGGCATGCACACCGAGGTGGGCAATATCGCCGGTATGCTCGACAGCCAGGACGAACTGGATACCCCGCTGAAACGAAAGCTGAACGCGGTGGGCAAAACGCTTACAATCGTGGGGCTAATCGTCTGCGTTTTGATCTTTGTGATCGGCGCGGTCTACCAGCGCCCGCTGGTCCCGCAGTTCCTTGTGGCGATTTCGCTGGCCATCTCGATTATCCCGGAGGGCCTGCCCGCCACCGCCACCATTGTTATGGCGCTGGGCGTCCAGCGCATGGCCAAGAAAAACGCTTTGATCCGCAAGCTGCCCGCCGTGGAAACGCTGGGCAGCGCCACGGTGATCTGCAGCGACAAAACAGGCACCCTCACGCTGAACAAGATGACTGTGACCCGCATTGCGGTCAACGGAGACTTTGAAGCCGGGAAAACAACGCCTGTAGAGTCCGCGGCCGACCTCCATCCCAAGGTGTATCAGCAACTGGTTTACGCGGCTGCCCTCTGTAACGACGCAAGCTTCGACCCCGATCGGAAGGGCGAGATCATCGGAGACCCCACCGAGGGCGCGCTGCTCTATATGGCGCAGGCGTTTGGGATCGACCATGAATCCCTGGAGGACCAATTTCCCCGCCTCTTCGAGCAGCCATTTGATTCCGACCGCAAACGGATGACAACGGTGCACCGCATCGAAGACAAGTGGACGGCTTACACCAAAGGCGCCGTGGATGAAATGCTTCCGCTGTGCACGCACATCTTGACGGCGGAGGGCGTCCGGCCGATCACAGAATCCGACAAAGCCCATATTGCAAAGCTCTGCCTCGGCATGTCCGAGAGCGCGCTGCGGGTGCTGGGCTTTGCCATGCGAACGCTTTCCGACATGCCGGTGGACGACGACGAGAACCTGGAGTTCGACATGACCTTCATCGGCGCGGTGGGGATGATCGACCCGCCCCGGAAAGAAGTGGCCGAATCCGTGCGCACCTGCCGGGAGGCGGGCATCCGCACCATTATGATTACGGGCGACCACAAGGTGACGGCCGTCGCCATTGCAAAACAGCTCGGCATCTATCGGGACGGGAATACGGTGATTGCCGGCGACGAGCTGGACGCGCTGACCGACGACGAGCTGGACAGC
>CATNEU010000256.1 GCA_950097605.1 uncultured Oscillospiraceae bacterium
CGCCCGTCATGCCCACAAGGTGCCCTTCGCTCTGATCCTCGCGGATCAGCCTGAGCTTGCCCTCCGGCGTGGCCTCCGCGAGAAAATCGTCCACGCCGGCTTCCGCGGCGATAGCGGCGGCCGTGAGCGGGTTGTCGCCGGTAATCATAATGGTTTTGATACCCATTTTGCGCAGGTCGGCAAACTTCTCCTGCACGCCCTGCTTGATGATGTCCTTGAGGTGGATCACGCCGAGAACCTCATGGTCTTTTGCGACGACGAGCGGCGTGCCGCCCTGATGGGAGATCTGTTTGACGATCCGGCCGCATTCCTCGCTGTAGACCCCGCCGGCGCCTTCCACATAGCGCCGCACCGCGTCCGCCGCGCCCTTGCGGATTGCGTGCCCCCCAAAATCGACGCCGCTCATGCGGGTCGTGGCCGTAAACGGGATAAACTGCATGTTTTTATCCGCAAGGCTCCTGCCGCGGATGCCAAACCGCTCCTTCGCCAACACCACGACGCTTCTGCCCTCGGGCGTCTCATCCGCGAGCGAGGAGAGCTGCGCCGCGTCGGCCAGTTCCTGCTCCGCGTGGCCGTCCACCGGCAGAAACGCGTGTGCCTGCCGGTTGCCGAGCGTGATGGTGCCCGTTTTATCCAGCATCAGAACATCCACGTCGCCCGCGGCCTCGATGGCGCGGCCGCTCATGGCGAGCACGTTCGCCTGGTTGAGCCGGCTCATACCCGCAATGCCGATTGCCGAGAGCAGCGCGCCGATGGTCGTTGGCGCCAGGCAGACCAGCAGCGCAACCAGCGTTGTCACCGAGGTGGGGTTTTGAATCCCCGCCTGTTTGGCCGAGAACATCGAATAGGTATAGAGCGAGAGCGTGACGAGGATAAAGATGATCGAGAGCGCCAGCAGGAAGATCTGCAACGCGATTTCGTTGGGCGTTTTTTTCCGCGACGCGCCCTCGACCATTGCGATCATCTTATCCAGAAAGCTCTCTCCGGCTTCGCTGGTCACCCGCACGACGATGCAGTCGGAAAGCACGGTTGTGCCGCCGGTGACGGCGCTCCGGTCTCCGCCGCTTTCCCGGATCACCGGGGCGGACTCGCCTGTAATGGCGCTCTCGTCCACCGACGCCGCGCCGTCTATGACCTCGCCGTCCGCAGGAATCTGCTCCCCGGCCCGGACAATAACGAGATCGCCCTTTCTCAATAAGGCGGAGGAGACAGCCGTGACCTCTTCCCGGCTGTCCAGGGAGGCGATTGTATACGCCTGGACGTCCTTTTTTGCCGCGCGCAGCGCATCCGCCTGCGCCTTGCCCCTACCCTCCGCGATGGCCTCCGCAAAATTGGCGAACAGCACGGTAAACCAGAGAATCACCGCAATCGCCAGCGTAAACCCGCCCGGCGCGTCGCTGATCCCCGCATACGAGAGCAGCCAGAGAACCGTTGTCAGCGCCGCCGAGACAAACACCAAAAACATCACGGGGTTTTGCAGTTGTGTTTTGGGATTGCACTTGCGAAAGGAATCCGCAATCGCCCGCGCCACCATCTGCCGGTCGGTAAACGGGGATTTTCTATTGTCAGACATTTGTCGAACCCTCCTTAACCCATCTGGAAAAATTCAGCGATTGGCCCTAAAGCAAGCGCCGGGAAGAAGCTGAGCGCGCCCACGAGCAGCACAACCACCACCAGCAGGAATACAAACATCGCGTTGTCTGTTGCAAGCGTGCCCGCCGTGGTTGCGATTTTCTTTTTGCGGGCCAGGCTGCCCGCAATCGCAAGCGTGCCGATGACCGGCACAAACCGCGCGAACAGCATCACAAGCCCGAGCGACACGTTTAGAAACACCGTGTTCGCGCCAAAGCCCGCAAACGCCGACCCGTTGTTGCCGCCCGCGGAAGAATAGGCGTAGAGCAGCTCGGAGAAGCCGTGCGCGCCCGGGTTGTTTAAGCTGTCGGCCACCTCGGGAAGCGCCGCCGCGATACCGCTGCCCGCAAGAATCGCAATCGGAGTGGCCAGACAGACGAGCACCGCCCATTTCATCTCGTACGGCTCGATCTTTTTGCCCAAAAACTCCGGCGTGCGGCCCACCATAAGCCCCGCGATGAACACCGCCAGAATCGCAAACGCCAGCATGCCGTAGAGGCCGCAGCCCACGCCGCCGAATATGACCTCGCCGAGCTGCATCAGCAGCATCGCCACCATGCCGCCCAGCGGGGTGAAGCTGTCGTGCATCGCATTGACCGAGCCGTTGGAGGCCGCCGTTGTGAACACGCCCCAGGTCGCGGAGGAACCGATGCCAAAGCGCGCCTCCTTGCCCTCCATATTGCCGCCGGCCTGCTGCACCGTGCCGATGTCCACCGCGCCGTTTTGCGCGAGCTGCGGCGTTGCAAGCTGTTCCGAAACCGCCACGCTGGCAAGCGCGATGACCAGCACGAGGAACATCGAAAGGAAAATAGCGATTCCCTGTTTTTTGTTTTTAACGCTGCGCCCAAAGGTAAAGCAGAGCGCCGCGGGAATCAGAAGCAGCGAGAGCATCTCGAGCAGGTTGGAAAACCAGGTTGGGTTTTCGA
>CATNEU010000257.1 GCA_950097605.1 uncultured Oscillospiraceae bacterium
GCTCATGACGACCGGCCGCAAAAACGACAACCGCGTGCAGGAGATTTCGGAGATCACGCGTAACCTCAAGATCATGGCCAAGGAGCTCAACGTGCCCGTGCTGACCTGTTCGCAGCTCTCCCGTGGGCCGGACTCGAGAACCGACCACCGGCCGGTGCTCTCCGACCTTCGAGAATCCGGCTCGATCGAGCAGGACGCGGACATCGTCATGTTTTTGTATCGAGAGGCGTATTATGACCGGGACAGCGAAGAGCAGAATGTCGCCGAGTGCATTGTGGCGAAAAACCGCCATGGCGAGACCGACGCGGTCAAGCTCGCCTGGGACGGACAGTACACACGTTTTTCCTCGTTGGAGATGATTCACGATGAACCTTTTTAAACAGGCGATAGACCGGTATCAGATGATTAAAATTGGCAATCCTATCATTGCAGGTGTTTCGGGCGGCGCAGATTCCATGGCGCTGCTCCATTTTTTATACCAAATGTATAAAAATGATGAAATTAAACTGATTGTGGCCCATGTCCACCATGGACTGCGCGGCGAGGAAGCCGATCGGGACGAGGCGTTTGTGCAGGACTATTGCGCTGCGCGGGGCATTCCGTTCCGCGCCCGCCACGCGGACGTGGCCGCCCTTGCCGCCCAAAACGGCCAAACGGTTGAGGAGTGCGGAAGGGAGGTGCGCTATGCCTTTTTTGAAGAGCTGCGTCTCGAGCAGGAGCGGCCCGCGGAAACGCGCATCGCCACCGCACATACGCTCAGCGACAGCATCGAGACCGTGCTGTTCCACATGGCGCGCGGCACGTCCTTAAAGGGGCTGCTGGGCATTCCGCCGGTGCGCGGGTTTGTCATCCGCCCGCTGATTTTAAGCACCCGCGCGGATATTGAGGCGTACTGCGCCCAAAACGGCGTGGACTATGTCACCGACAGCACCAATTTTTGCGCGGACTACACGCGCAACCGGATCCGCCGGCAGCTTGTGCCGCAGTTCTATGGCATCAACGCACGGTTTGACGAGGCGTTTTCGCGCATGGTGTACACACTGTCGCAGGACGAGGACTGCCTGCGGCAGCTCGCGGAGCAGGCAATCTGCGATTCGCGCACCGGAGCGGGGCTGCTGGCGGATCGGCTTGCGGCGCTGCACCCGGCGCTGCTTTCACGCACGGTGGCGGGCTTTCTGGCGGAGAACCGGGTGGAGACCGATTACCGCCGTATCAACGAGGTGTGCGGGATGGTGCATGCGGGTGCGGGACAGCTCGAAGTGGACGCGGGCCGCTATCTGCGCGTGCGCGACGGCGTGCTCTGTATACAGGGGAAAGAGGAAGCCTATCCGTATTTCTGTTTTCCGTTTGCGGAGGGATGTGTGAATATACACAATAAACTGCGGGTGTGTGTCACCAAAATTGACGGCGGTGCGTGGCAGCGGATAAAAAAATTTAAAAAATTTCTATTAAAATTCTGTATAGACTGTGATAAACTAGTAGGGCATGCATGTATCAGGCAGCGTATGCCGGGAGACCGCCTTTCCCCCTATGGGCGGGGATGCGGCAAATCTCTCAAAAAACTTTGCAACGAAAGCAGAATGCCGCTGTCTGCGCGCAGCCTGCTGCCCGTTGTTTGCGACGGGCAGGGCGTTGTGCTGGCGGGTGCGTTCGGCTGCGACGAGCGCGCCGCGGCCGACGAGGCTTCTGTGAATATACTGCTGGTGCAGATGGAGGATATGGAATGAAGGATGATATTTTAAAGGTTTTGATCAGCGAGGAGCAGCTTGCGGAAAAGGTGCAGGCGCTTGGCCGGCAGATCAGCGAGGACTATCGGGGCAAAAACCTGCTGATGGTCAGCGTGCTCAAGGGATCAGTTGTCTTTATGGCCGACTTGATGCGCGCGGTGACGATCCCGGCGGGGATCGACTTCATGTCGGTTTCGAGCTATGGGTCGGGTACCAAAACCTCGGGCAACGTCAAGATCATCAAGGACCTGGATATCGCGCTGGAGGGGTATGACCTGCTGATCGTCGAGGACATTCTGGACAGCGGTATGACGCTGTCGTTTTTGATCGACGTCCTGTGGCAGAGGAACCCGAAAAGCATCCGCATCTGCACCCTGCTTGACAAGCCGGAGCGCCGCGCGGCCGACGTACAGGCCGATTATTCGGGCTTTCACGTGCCGGATGAATTTGTTGTGGGCTATGGGCTCGACTACGCGGAGCGCTACCGCAACCTGCCCTTTGTGGGCATTTTAAAACCGCAGGTCTACCAGGCGGAAAGCAAATAGGGTCCTGTCCTGCTGGCAAAAGCCGCGGGAGAACGCAAACGCTTTGGACCGGGCAAACCGCCCGCAGATTGCTTTGCGGGGATGCAGAAGAGGGAAGATACCGGAAGAGGGCGGCGCATGCCGCGTTTTTCCTACAGAATAGACGGGACTCGATTTTACAAAAGGAGTGTGATCTTTTTGCAGACAAATAAAAACGGCAGAAGAAACATTTTGTCCGTTCTATTGGTAGTGCTTGTGATTGCGCTGCCGCTGATGAGGGGGGT
>CATNEU010000258.1 GCA_950097605.1 uncultured Oscillospiraceae bacterium
CCGTCGGGCGTCACGGAGGGGATATCCTCATCGAAATAGGCGATCACATTGAGATAATATTGAATCACCCGCACCTCGTTGCCGGTGGAACCAAGCTCCATAGTCTGGGTGAACAGCGGCCTCGCTTCTTCTACGCTGATCCCTTCGGAATAGAGGTCCGATAGGCCCTTGACGCCGTTGTAAATCTGCTTGATCTTGTACCAGGTGGCTTTGCCCACGATGCCGTCCACCGTCAGATTAAAAATCTCTTGGAATTTCCGCACCGCAGTGTCGGTCGGCAGCCCAAAGATGCCGTCCACTTCGGTGATGAGAGGAATCGCCGGATAGTTCTGTGCGATGCGGTTGAGCTGCTGCTGGATGGTGCGCACCTCCTCACCGGCGCTGCCGAGGCGCAGCGGGATGCCGGGATAGGAGGGAACGTTGCCCTGCACGGGCGCGTTGAACACGATGTTGATATCGTCGCCGTAATAGTGCTGCAGGATCTCGTAGGGAACCAGGCCCTGTTCGGCAAGCGTGACGGTGCCCCACTGCGAAAGCCCTTCGCAGGTTACGGTGGTACCGTTGCAGTAGGCCGTGAAATAGGGCTGCACGGTGCCCTGCTTCACAACGTAGTCGTTGAAGATATCGTCGACAATTTTCACAATATTGTCAAAAAAGTCTCGGTCTTCGATGAACTTCTGGTCATACTGGGTGTTGTTGGTGATATCGAAGTCATAACCCTGGCTGCGGTAATGCTCGGTATAGACCCGGTTGAGCGCAAACGAGATCTGCGCGAGGATGTTGGCACGGATCGCGCTTTCGGGCCAGGTTGGATAGATTTCGCTGGACGCAACATTTTTTATGTATTCGGAAAAGGGAACCACGATGTTGCGGGCCGGCTGGTTTGGGGCTCCCAAGTGGACAGTGATGGTTTCGGGAACAATAGGCGGCATATTGGTTCCTCCTTTATCCGCGGTTGATACTCAGTGGGGTGAGCCGGACAGGCTGAATTGATTTGATTCCCTCAAAAATAGGGACGTTGTAATACACTTCCTGATGAAAACCCGGATGGATAGCCGTTACGGAATACTCTGCATAAGGCGGCGTGCTGGAGGGCTGTTCGGCAAGGGTCTTGCTGGGGGCGGGCAGCAATATACCATCTACAATACCGTTTTCATCGGTCACAAGCGAGTAGAATACCCGTTCCCCGTCTGTGAACGTTTTGGATACGATAATCGTGACGCCGCCGATTGGGGCTGTCTGCCTGCCTGTATACGCCTGCACCTTGAGGCTTCCGGATTTCGGGTTGTCTTCCAGGAATTCAGCGTAGGAGACGAGCGGCGGGTTTTCCGGTGAAAGGGCCTCCATCGAGTTTACATTGACATTGCTGGTGCCCTCGCCGCCGGGATTTGCCGCGTCCGCTGGCGCGGATACGCTTTCGGCGGGCCCGCCATAGTTGATATAGGGGTAGGCGGTTTCCGGCTCCGCAGCGGCCGGTTTTTCGGTACGGGCGGCGTCCATGCTTGCAAAAGCCTGTCTGGCGCCGCCCTGGTTGCGCTCATACAGCTTCATGAGGTCCTGTTTGTATTGGTTGATGGTATCTTCAAAGCTCTGCATACGTATATCCTCCCGATTGTGTACTGATTAAAACAGGTTTTCTCTAGTACTATATGGTTTGGAGAACAAAAGGGTGCGGATGTTCTTATTTTTATATGAAAAGCGGTGAAAAACAGATGGGGAGGAGCGGACAAAAAAGGCGGCGGGCCCTTTGGGGCCCGCCGCCAGGATTGGAAAACGGATAGAACACGGAGACTTTATGACTCTCCGCCGTCTGTGTGCATAAAGCGCCGCTTGCAGAACTTCACGATTTCAACCGCGGCAAGCGGCAGCAGAGAAAACAAGGCGGCCAACAGCCACTCCTTGCCGGAGAGCGTTGTCAGCGAAAAGATGCCGCGCAGCGCCGGGATAAACAGAAGCGCCGCCATCAAAACAGCGGACGCGCAAAACGCGCCGAACAACCAGGGGTTGCGGCCGCCCCCTCTGGCGAAAATCGAATCGGTGTTGGAACGCTGGCTGAACGCGCGCAGCATCTGCGAAAACGCCAGCACACAAAACGCCATCGTCTGGCCCGCGGCATGGCCGTCGATGGCAACGCCGGTCCAGTAGGCGGTGAGCGTCATGGCGGCTACAAAGACGCCCTGCGTCACAACCCGGCGAATCAGGTCCTTTTCAAACAGGGTGCCGGATTTAACGGGTTTGTGTTTCATGATGTTTTTGCTGGCCGGGTCGACGCCCAGCGCAAGCGCGGGCAGCGTCGCCGTGGCGAGGTTCACCCAGAGGATATGCACTGCCAGAAGCGGCGCATCCCAGTTAAAGACGGTTGCCACAAACAAAGTCAGGATTTCCGCAATATTGCCCACCAGCAGGAACTGGATTACCTTTTGAATATTGCGGTATACGCGGCGGCCTTCCTTGATGGCGTAGGCAATGGTGGTAAAGCTGTCGTCCAGCAGGATCATATCGGAGGCGTCTTTGGCACCGTCGGTACCGG
>CATNEU010000259.1 GCA_950097605.1 uncultured Oscillospiraceae bacterium
GTCTTGGGCGTGTACTCGATGCCGTCGAGCTTGAGGCCGGACTTATAGGTGAGGTAGTTGCGCAGCATCGAAGCGTCGCCATAGCTCGGCACGATCGCATACTTTTTGGTTTCCGGGATGTCGAGCAGCGATTTCTTTTTCCCCAGCTTGAGAGAATAGGGCTTTTTGGGGTCCTGCCAGGAGGTGTTGCCGCGGCCTTTGATCTCGCCCGCGCCCTGATAGTCCCCGGATGTAAACTTTTTGGAGCCCAGGGTCAGGTCAAAGTTTGCCGCCACCCAGGTGTCCTTGTTAATGCTCCAGATCGGCACGTCGGTTGTGATTTTAAGCGTCGGCAGCTTGTCGGCCGTCGCATTGATCCAGACGTTTTCCAGATCGGCGAAGTCGATGGTTTTGGCCGCCGCGGCCCGGTACTGGAACCGGACGCTGCCGTCGGCGTTCTCCGTCACCGTAACGCTCTTGGAATCGGTGCCAAAGAAATAGGAAAAGTCCCTGTTATACGTCCAGCCCTCGTCGAAGGTCGCCGTCATCGAAACGGTCGCGGCCTCTCCGAATGTGAACTTTCCGTCCGAAAGCGTGCCTTTGACGCGGATATCCTCCGCGTCGTATTGCAGATGAACGCCGTCCCCGCCCACCGGGGCGATGAAATAGGTTTGCAGCGCCGTGGTTTCCGCCGCCGACGCGCTAAACGGGCCGAAGCCCGCAAACAACTGCAGACAGAGCGTAAGCGCGACCAGCACGCTGCTCCACTTTAAAATACGTTTTTGATTCATTTCATACCTCTTTTCTGCCGGACAGCAGGCCGGAGGGCGGCGCGGGCCTGTCCCCCTTTCCGTCGCATAAAAGTCACCGGCCGCGTGTCTATACATTCGATACTTTATTGTAACATATCACAGCCCTCTATACAACAATTTGAATTTTACCATTGCATTTTTATTTAATCTATACAAGGTTGACACATCGTTTTGCGCAGATATGCCATGTCAATCCCGCAAGGCGGCTGCTTTTTTGCGCACAGCGGGCGGATTGTCCCTTTCCTATACGGAGCCGATCTGCTATAATGCATGTAAACACTTGACTTCTGCCCGGTTTCCCCTGTTTAAAAGGGCGAACATGCCAGGCAGCAAATGGAGGAAACGCCATGATTTTGCCAAACTATTATGAAAATCCCGCGCTGAACCATGTCGGCACGCTGCCGAACCGCGCCTATTATATTCCCTATGAAAGCCGGGAAGCCGCCATTGCCGGGCTGCGCGAAAACTCCGCGCGGTTCCTGCCGCTGAACGGCGCCTACCGCTTTGCCTATTACAGCAATCTGGACGAGGTGCCGTGCGACGCTGCCGGCGCCGATTTCGACTGCTCGCAGTTTGCGATGCTGCCGGTTCCAAGCGTCTGGCAGATGCATGGCTACGACCGGCATCAATATACCAATGTGCACTATCCCATCCCGTTCGACCCGCCGTATGTTCCGTCGGAAAACCCCTGTGGGCTGTATATCCGGGAATTCTCCCTCGAGGAACCGGTGCAGGGGCGGCGGCTGCATCTGAATTTTGAAGGCGTGGACTCCTGTTTTTACGTCTGGGTCAACGGCGGCTTTGTGGGCTATAGCCAGGTCTCGCACGCGACGAGCGAGTTCGACATCACCCCGTTTGCCAAGCAGGGCGCCAACCGCCTGACCGTGCTGGTCCTCAAATGGTGCGACGGCACCTATCTGGAGGACCAGGACAAACTGCGCATGAGCGGCATTTTCCGCGATGTGTATATCCTCTCCCGCCCCCAAAACCATGTTCGGGATTTCACCGTGACCACCTCGCTTTCAGAGGATCTGCGCACGGCGGAAATCAGCCTTGCGCTCGACTATGAGGGCTTGCGCGCGCCGGTGCGCTGCGAGCTGCTCTCCCCGGACGGGGAAATGCTGGAGTCGCTTACCGTAAGCGGCGAAAACGCCGTCTTCCGGCTGCAAAATCCCCTGCTTTGGAACGCCGAGAACCCCGTGCTCTACACGCTGCTGCTCGAATCGGAGGGCGAGTGCATCCCCTGCCGGGTGGGCGTACGGGATATCGTGATTCAAAACGGCGTGATCGAGCTAAACGGCCGGCCCGTGAAGCTCAAAGGCGTCAACCGCCACGACGCCGACCCGGTCACCGGCTATGCAATCTCCCGCGAGCAGATGCTGCGCGACCTGCGGCTGATGAAGCAGCACAATATCAACGCCGTGCGCACCTCCCACTACCCCAACTCCCCGCTGTTTACAGAGTACTGCGACAGCCTGGGCCTCTATGTGATCGACGAGGCGGACATTGAATCGCATGGCGCGGGAGAGATCAACGGCGCCGGCTGGGAAAAGACCTATGCGCTGCTGGCCGAGGACGAGCGGTTTGCCGACGCGATTCTCGACCGGGTGCAGCGGCTGGTCGTGCGGGACAAAAACCGGCCCAGCGTGCTGTTTTGGTCGATGGGCAACGAATCGGGCTTCGGCGCCAGCTTTGAAAAGGCAGCCGCGTGGGTCAAGTCCTACGATCCCACCC
>CATNEU010000260.1 GCA_950097605.1 uncultured Oscillospiraceae bacterium
GCAATGTTTTTGGTGTCCCTGTCGTCCGCAAGGATGCCGATGTTCTGCGCCGGCACCCCCAGGTAGCGAACATGCCATTCGCCGCTGCTGGCAATCGCGTGCTGTTGCAGCATCCCCATAAAGGAGGCGGCGCAGGTTGCGACCGCTGTGATCATCGCAACCGAGATGATTACCCCAATGATTGTGACGAGCGTGCGCTTCTTGTTGAGGCGCAGGTGCCGCAGCGTGAGTTTATTGATAATGTTCATCCGCGGATCACCTCATCCTTGGCAATGCGGCCGTCCTCGATTGAGAGAATGCGGTCGGCCTGCAGGGCGATGCTCTCATCGTGGGTAATGACAATCAGCGTCTGGTTGTATTTCTGGTTGGAGTATTTTAGCAGTTCGATGATCTCTGCGGAGTTTTTGCTGTCGAGATTGCCAGTGGGCTCGTCGGCCAAAACCAGAGCGGGATTGTTGATCAGCGCGCGCCCGATGGAAACGCGCTGCTGCTGCCCGCCCGAGAGCTGGTTGGGCAGGTGGCGCAGGCGGTCGGTGAGGCCCAGTGTGTGCAGGATTTCGGAGAGCTGCGCCTGGTCCACCTTCCGCTGGTCCAGCAGCAGGGGAAGGGTGATGTTTTCCTCCACGTTCAAAACCGGGATCAGGTTGTAAAACTGATAGATCAGGCCGATTTGCCGGCGGCGGAAGATTGCCAGCTTGGTTTCGTCAAGCCCATAGATGTCGGTGCCGTCGATGAACACCTTGCCGCCGGTCGGACGGTCCACGCCCCCCAAGATGTGCAGCAAGGTGGATTTGCCCGATCCGCTTGGCCCGATAATCGCGATAAATTCCCCGCGTTTAACGGAAAAACTGATGTTTTGCAGGGCCGATACAGCCGTTTCTCCGCTGCCATAGGTTTTTGAAAGGTTTTCCACACGCAAGATTTCCATAGCGGTTCCCCCTTGGTATTTTGATTCCGGCCGCCTACGGCGGTACCGGCTATGAGATCAGTATACCCGGCGGCGGTGACGTTCCGGTGACTGGAAATGTGACAGTTTTGTCACAAAGCTGTGAACAGGGCTGGGAATATCCGTTCGCAGTATGGAGGAGGGGCCCCTCCGGCTGTCAGCCGCCATGCCGCAGACGGATGCAAAACTGTGTGCCCGCACCGGGCTGGCTTCTGACCGAGATGCTGCCGCCGCAGCCCTCCAGAATGCTCTGCGACATCGCGAGGCCGATGCCGACGCTGTCTGCGTGGGCGCCCCGGCCTTTGTAGAACCGCTTGAAAATATAGGGCAGATCGGCCCGGTCGATGCCCGCGCCGTTGTCCTCCACTGTGATTTCGGCAAACAGCGGGTTGTCGCCGTACCGGATGCGGATAACGCCCCGTTCGGGCGTGTGCTCGATGCAGTTTTTCAGCACGTTCAGCAGCGCCTCCGCGGTCCAGTTTAAATCGCCGGTAAACCGCGCGCGCTCGTCCCCTTCGATTTGCAGCGTCTGTTCCTTGATCTCAATGGGGATCAGAAGCGGCTGCACGGCCTTGTCCACCACAGCCTTCACGGGCATCACCTCTCTTTTAAATTCCACTGCTCCCGCGTCGAGCTTGGAGAGCTTGAGAAGCGAGGTAACAAGCCATTCGATCCGTTCGAGCTGGCTGCGGATGTTGTGGGCGAATTCGGCGCGGCGGTCGTCGGGCAGGTCGGGCTGCGAGAGCAGGTCGGTCATAACATACAACGAGGTCAACGGCGTTTTGAGCTGATGAGAGATGTCCGAGACCGCGTCGGCCAGCGTGCGTTTGTCCTTTCCCAGCGCCTGCGCCTGGGTGGAGAGCACCGCCGTCACCTTGTAAATCTCGTTTTTGAGGATGCTCAGTTCGCCTTCCTTATTATCGCGCAGGTCGAGTGTGAAATCCCCCTCGCTGATGCGGCGCAGATAGGCGGAGAGTGCGCCGATTTCGCGGTAGCGGTGCGCGGTGGAGCCAATGAAAACCGCGATGGACAGCGCCGAAAACAGCAGCCAGAGATAGCAAACCGGCTCGTTTAAAAAATAGAGGACCAGCGCGCCGCCGGCGCCGACCAGCCCCAGCAGAAAAACCGTGCGGCGAAAGCCCTTGTCTCTAAGCACGCGCGTCACCTGCCTTGTAGCCCAGGCCGCGCACGGTTTTGATGATGGCGGGATTGGCGGGGTCGTCCTCGAGCTTTTCGCGCAGCCGCTTGATATAGACGGTCAGCGTGTTGTCGTTCACAAAATCCCCGGCGATGTCCCAGATGCCCTCGAGTAGCTGGGCGCGGGTGAGCACCTGCCCGGGACGGCTGGCGAGTGTGAGCAGCAGCCGGTATTCCAAGGCGGTCAAAAGGATTTCGCGGCCGTCCTTGAGCACTTTGGCCTGTGCGGGCTGGATTGTAACCGGCCCAACCTGCAACTGCCCGGGCGCGGCCTCAGCCTTGCCATACCGGCGCAGCACCGACCGGATGCGGGAAACCAGCTCGCGGATGCGAAACGGCTTGGTGATATAGTCGTCCGCGCCCATATCCAG
>CATNEU010000261.1 GCA_950097605.1 uncultured Oscillospiraceae bacterium
CCACCGTCCAAGACCAGCGGAATCCGGCCGCGCAGATCGGCGAGTACGTGCGCCGCCGTGGTCGGGCTTGGGCTGCCCGACAGATTGGCGCTCGGCGCGGCGAGCGGCACGCCCGCCGCCTCGATCCCCGCGCGCGCGGCCGGGTGGGACGGCATGCGCACCGCCACCGTGTCCAGCCCGGCGCTGACCGCGCCGGACACCCGGTCCGATTTGGGCAGAATCATGGTTAGCGGCCCGGGCCAGAACGCCGCGGCGAGCCGCCGGGCGGACGCGGGCACGGCGCGACAGAGCGTAAACAGCTCCTCGAACGCCGCGATATGTACGATTAGCGGGTTATCCTGCGGGCGGCCCTTCGCCGCAAAAATGGCGCGGACCGCCGCTTCATCATATGCGTTTGCCGCGAGTCCGTATACCGTCTCGGTCGGCAGACCGACTAAACCGCCGTCCGACAGAATTTCGGCGGCGGTTTTGATGGCGGCGTCCTCGCGGGTATTGGTAAGGGGTTTTAGTACCTTGGTTTCCATTGCAATGCGTTCCTCTATTCTCCTGCTGATTGCAGCTTTTCCGCCTGATCGAAGGTGATCAGCGCGTCGACGATCTCGTCGAGGTCGCCGTTTAGAATCTGCTCGATCCTGTACAGCGTGAGGCCGATCCGGTGATCGGTCACACGGCCCTGTGGAAAGTTATAGGTGCGGATGCGTTCGCTGCGGTCGCCGGTGCCCACTTGCAGCTTGCGCTCGGATGCGATTTTCTCGTTCTGTTTGGCCATTTCGCCCTCATAGATCTTGGAGCGCAGGATCTTCATGGCCTTGTCCTTGTTTTTGTACTGGCTGCGCTCGTCCTGGCATTCCACGACGATGCCGGTCGGCAGATGGGTGATGCGGATGGCCGACTCGGTCTTGTTGACGTGCTGGCCGCCCGCACCGCCGGCCCGGTAAGTGTCGATCTGCAAATCGGTGGGATTGATGTCGATTTCCACATCCTCGACCTCGGGCAGCACCGCCACGGTCACGGTCGAGGTGTGGATACGGCCCGACGTCTCGGTTTCGGGCACGCGCTGCACGCGGTGCACGCCGCTTTCAAATTTGAGGCGCGAGTAGGCGCCCTCGCCGTCTATCGAAAAGCTGACTTCCTTATAGCCGCCCAGCTCGGTCTCGTTTGCGTTTAAAATCTCGGTTTTCCAGCCCTTGCTCTCGGCGTACATCGAATACATGCGCAGCAGGGAGTTGGCAAACAGCGCCGCCTCCTCGCCGCCCGCGCCGCCGCGGATTTCCACAATGACGTTTTTCTCGTCGTTGGGGTCCTTCGGCAGCAACAGCACCTGCAGTTCCTGCCCGATCACTTCGAGTTTCTGCTTGTTTTCGTCATATTGCATCTGGACAATTTCGTGGAACTCCTTGTCCATGCCGCCCGCGTCGATCAGGGCTTTGGCCTCCTCAAAATCGGCTTTGGCCGCCGCATACTCGCGGTATTTCTCAACAATCGGCGTGAGATTTTTATATTCCTTCATGAGGTTTTTATACTGTTCGTTATCGCTTACGACCGCGGGGTCCATGAGCTTGTTGTTGATCTCCTCATATCTCTGCGCGACCGATTCCAGTCTGTCAAACATTGCGTCACCATCCAAACAATCTTTTTATAAAAGCAGCAACACGCCGGCTTTTCCGGTTCAATCACCCGGCTCTTCCCGAATGATTTTTTTGATATTTTTTTCCACCTTGGCGCGCGGCACCAAAACCTCGCGTCCGCAGCCGGTGCAGCGAATTCTGAAATCCATGCCCGAGCGCAGCACCAAAAAGCGCTTTTCGCCGCAGGGATGCTGCTTTTTCATCTCTAAAATATCGCCGACTCTCACATCCACTCCGACACGTCCTTTCCAAACGCGCGACCGCGCGGGCATGCGGAGACAACGCCCGCAGACGATCAACGTCCCGGATTTTCCGCACGCTCTAAAAAATAGGATTTTCTAAATACATAATATTATAACACCGCAAAACAGATAAAGGCAACTTATTTTTCGATTAGCCCAAGCGTTTCGGTAAATACTAAAAACGCAGCGGAAAATCAGGCGTGAATCCTATTGGAATGCCACAAAATCAGGCAGGAGGACTTCGGAGATGAGTGTGAAAATCACAGCGGAATTTGCAAATTACGATGCGGCCGAAATCGCGGCCCGGGCGGTGCGCAAGCACTGCTCCGGCGTGACGCGCATCGTGCTGCGGGACAATTCGGTGGGCAGGTGGTCCGACGAGTACCACATTGGGGCGTATCCCCTGGCCGGCGTGGTCAGCGGCAACACGTTCAATGCGGGCGGCTATCCGCCTTCGATTGCGGGCGGCGTGATGGGGCCAATGTTCGTCAGCGACTATGCGGGCCGCCAGAACAGCTACGAGCCCGGCTACCGCAGGGAAACCAGCGTGGAGATGGAGGTTGCCGACGAAAGCACCGGCGAAGTGGAGAGCTATCTTATCAACAGCGGCGGGCTTCATGTGAA
>CATNEU010000262.1 GCA_950097605.1 uncultured Oscillospiraceae bacterium
TGCAACGCGCGCCCAGGATGTGCTGGGGGTTTACCACGCTAAGCCCGAGGGGATTCCCCCAATGCAGAAGATTTCGTCCAAAGTGGGGATTGCTATGAACACCTTCATGGACAACACCCCCAGCCATATTGCCGAAATGGTGATCGAAGGCAGCACGATGGGAATTGTAGACATGACCAAACAGCTCAAGGAGCACGGCGGCTGCGAGCAGAGCGTTCGGCGGCTTGGAGAGGAGCTGCTGCAGTTCGAGCAGCGCGCTGTGGAACGTTTAAAGACGTTTCTGTAAACCACGGATGCTAACTTGGCGGAAATCGCTGCGGCAGGCGCCGTGCAAAGCAGAGAGGATGGTGACGAAAGTGGATAAGATTAAAAAGCTGGAGGGGAACTACACACAGGTGAATCCGGCGGATGACGTGGTTCCCTATGGACTGCACTATGCAATTACAGATTTTACAAACACACAGGCTAAAGTGCCGGTTGTCCCGGAAAACAAAGTGCGGCAGGCCAAAAAATTTGTGGATGAAAACAAGAAATAGTTATGCACTGTGAAGGGCGCTGCGGCTGAGGCGGCAGCGCCCTTCCTTTATTTTGGGCAGGACGGCCCGTAAATACATGTGTTGCAGGTCTTTTGCGCATGTCGGGCGCATGGCTTTTCTTCCGGCGGAATTCGTGCTATACTATCACTCTGGCCGGGCTGTGTATCTGCCGGCGGGGGAGGGCTTTGCCCTCCGAGATGTTCTTTGATAACCATCTCAATAAAAAACAAGGAGTGCTGTTATGATCCGTTACAGTGAAATCCCGCACAAGCAGGCGCGGGAAATCGTGCTGCTCAAGGGCGGCCCTTGCGTGTGGGGCCGGTGCGCCTTCTGCGACTACATTCAGGACAACGACCCGGACCCCGCGGCCTGCGCCCGGCTCAACCGGGAGGTGCTGGCCCAGGTGACTGGAAAGTATGGGGCGCTGGAGGTCATCAACTCCGCCAGCGTGTTCGAGTTGCCGCGGGAAACCCTGTGCGACATCCGCCGGGTGGCGCGGGAAAAGGGAATCAACCGCCTGTTTTTCGAGTGCTATTGGAGCTATCGGGACAGGCTGGACGAAATCCGCTCGTTTTTTGGGCTGCCGGTTGTGTTTAAATGCGGCATCGAGACCTTTGACGGCGATTTCAGAAACAGGGTGCTGAAAAAGGGCATTGTATTCCAAAGCCCGGACGAGGTTGCCCGGTATTTTGATTCGGTGTGCCTGCTGGTTGGCGTGAAGGGCCAGACCCGGGAGATGATCGACCGGGATATTGAAATTTTGCAGAGCCGTTTCCGCTATGGCTGCATCAACCTTTTTCAAAACAACGCAACCCCAATCCGGCGGGATGAAGCCCTTGTGCAATGGTTTTGCGAGAAGTACCAGTATTTGCAGGACGATCCGCGCATTGACGTCTTGTTGGAAAATACGGATTTTGGCGTGGGAGGCAAACAGGATGCAAGGTGAGACCTCCCGCGTGCTGCGCATGGTGCGTGTTGCCATTGTTGCGGCAATATACATCGCGGTCTCTCTGGCGGTGGCGCCCCTGTCGTTTGGCGCCGTGCAGATGCGGTTTGCCGAGGCGCTTGTGCTGCTCTGCTATTACCAGAGGGACTACTGCTATTCCATGATTCTCGGCTGTGCGGTCACCAACCTGTTTAGTCCCTTGGGCTTTTACGACGTGGTGTTTGGAACGCTGGCCACCGCGCTGACGGTTCTGGCGGTCAGCCGCTGCAAAAACCTGCTGCTGGCCTGTGTGTTTCCGGTGCTGGGCTGTGTGATCGTGGGACTGGAGCTGTATTTCCTGACCGGTGCGCCGCTCGTGTTCACCACTCTGACTGTGATGTTCGGGGAGCTTCTGGTGATGGCGGTGTGCGGCTACCCGCTTTGCAAAACACTCGAGCGCAACCGCAGTTTTATGAAGCTGATTGGAGCCGGCAGTGTCGGAAAAAAGAGAATGCTATAATACAATACAGCAAAAAGCCCGCTGCGCACTTTGCTTGCGCAGCGGGCTTTTTATTGGGATTGCCCCTTGTTTATACGGGTTTGGATGCGCTATGTATGGCAGTTTTCAAGCGCCTGCTGGCCGGAGGGCTCCAAATCGCCGGTTTGATCGTTTTGGGCCGTATAAAAACCTTCCTCGTTCTCATCAATGCCAAGTCCGGAGAGCATCAGCATGGCGAACAGCCCGGTTTGCAGCCAGAGGATTGTAACGTCGGTGACGCCATGCACAAGGCAGCCTGCCGTCAGCACAAAAATCAGAATATAGACATCCCGGTTGGGGGTCGTTTTGTACCGCTTGAACAGTTTGGAAAACTGCCGGGTGAAATAAGCGAGCACAACCGGCACGCCCAGAATGCCGAAGTTGAGAACGGCGTCCAGGTAGATGTTGTGTGCGTGGGGCTGCACATATGCCTGCGATTCGGTGCTGAGCTTGAGGTAAGAGAGCAGGCCTTGCCCGAAAAACGGATGGCGTTCC
>CATNEU010000263.1 GCA_950097605.1 uncultured Oscillospiraceae bacterium
CGGATTTTTATACCTATGGCGTTGTGGGCGTTTTGATGGACTGGATGGACGGCGGTCTAAAAGAACCGCCTGAGGTTGTGGTGAAAAAGCTGGCGCGGTTTTTGGAGGGGGATTTTAAACGGTCCATTGAGAAATATGCGGCGACCTGACGGTAAAATGGCTTCGACGGATAAAAAATAGCAGTTGCACGCTGTGCAGCCCGCGCGGATGCGCGGCCAAAGGCAGAGCCTTTGGGCTATTGTTTTGAAACAAGCGCCGATCCGTGTGATTTCACACGGATTTGTGCTTTCAGCACACGCAAATTTGAGATTTGCCGGCGCGGTTATAAAAAATAGCAGTTGCACGCTGTGCAGCCCGCGCGGATGTGCGGCCAAAGGCAGAGCCTTTGGGCTATTGTTTTAAAACAAGCGCCGATCCGTGTGATTTCACACGGATTTGTGCTTTCAGCACACGCAAATTTGAGATTTGCCGGCGCAGTTATAAAAAACAGTTATAATCCAGGCGGTTTCCGGCACAATATACCTGTAAGGACAACTGGAATAAAGCGGTTTGCAGAAAAGACTGTGTACAGAGGAGCAAACGCCTGCTTGTGTGCAGAACATTGGAAAAACTCTGGCAAAGCTTTTGCAGACCTGGAGTGTGTTTGAAAACACGCTCTGCACTTGTCTGATGCAGGGGGGGTCATATGAACACAATCGGACAACTCGGCATGGATTACGACGGAAACACCGCGGATTTGGACGCGGCTTTGCGCATTGAGGAGAGCTTTGACATCATTGGGCGCAACCTATATATTGCAGGACGGCGCGCAAAACTGTATTTTATTGACGGGTTTGCAAAAGACGACATCATGGAAAAAATTATGGAATTCATTATGGGGCTGGAGCAAGGCGCGCTCGATGGGGTGCAGGACGCCGGACAGTTTGCGGACCGGTTCGTCACCTACGTGGAGACGGATGTTGTAAACGATGCGCAGAAGATCGTCACAGGCGTTCTCTCGGGTACGATTGCGTTGCTTGTGGAAGGCTACGGCGACGCAATTATGATCGACGCGAGGACCTATCCGTCCCGCGGCGTGGAGGAGCCGGAAGACGACCGCGTGCTGCGCGGTTCACGCGATGGGTTCGTGGAAACGCTTGTGCACAACACCGCGCTGATCCGGCGGCGCATTCGCGACCCGGCTCTGACAATGGAGATCCTGCAGATCGGCGCCAAGTCCAAAACCGACGTCGTGGTCTGCTATATGGAGAATACAGTGGATAAAAAGCTGCTTGACAAGCTGCTGAAGAAGCTCAAGAGCATCGAGATCAACACGCTGACGATGAGCCAGGAAAGCCTTGCGGAATGCCTGGTCCGGTCCCAGTGGTTCAATCCGTTTCCCAAGGTGCGCTATACCGAGCGGCCGGACGCCGCGACTGCCTGTGTGATTGAGGGCAGCATTCTGCTGCTTGTGGACAATTCGCCCTCGGTGATGATTCTGCCCACTTCGCTGTTCGACTTCGTGCAGGATACCAACGATTACTATTTTCCGCCGGTGGTGGGAACCTATCTGCGCCTGGTGCGCATCGCGGTGTTTTTTCTGACGATGTTTTTAACCCCGGTGTGGTATTTGCTGATCTTAAATCCCGGCTGGGTGCCCGACTGGCTGACGTTTATTCAGGTCTCGGAGCCAAACGGCGTGCCAATCATCGCCCAATTGCTGTTGATTGAATTCGTAATCGACGGGCTCAAGCTCGCCTCGCTGAATACGCCGAGCGTGCTCAGCAATTCATTCAGCGTGGTCGGCGCGCTGATCCTCGGTGACTTTGCGGTGCAGGCGCGCTGGTTTGTGCCGGAGGTTGTGCTGTATATGGCGTTTGTGGCGATTGCAACGTTCACTTCGCCGAGCTTCGAGCTGGGATATGCGATGAAGCTGTTTCGCGTGGTGCTGCTGATTCTCACGGCGCTGTTCGGCGTTTGGGGATTTGCGGGCGGCGTGGTGCTGCTTCTGCTGACCGTTGCGTTCACCAAGACCGCGGCGGGCAAGAGCTATCTGTATCCGCTGATTCCCTTCAACGGCCGGGCGCTGCTGCGCATGTTTGTGCGCCGGCCGATCAGCAGGCGCAACACCCGGTAGTGCAGAGGCGGTTTTCTGCCGAATGGAGCTTCTGCTGCCGCCCTTTTTTTGTTTTGCGCGACTGGGTGCCGGATACGCGCCGAAACACAAGCCTTTTCGCAGACAATATCCTGCGGGAGGGCTTTCTTGATGTATTGGTGCATAGTATGTAAACAGCAAGGCGCAGGCAATACAAAAGCCGCCGGATACCGGCGGCTTTTGTATTGCAATGGGGGCTGTTATTGCCCGGATTTCGGGAAATCGAAGTGCGGGGGATCGGTTTTGTTGGGGTCGAACGATTGCCCGCCGGGACGGGAGAGATCGAAATAAATGCGGGAATCCGCCGTTGCGCCCCAGTCCTGCTGGGAGCCGGAGTCCTGGATGCGGTTGAACGCTTC
>CATNEU010000264.1 GCA_950097605.1 uncultured Oscillospiraceae bacterium
AAAACATTGGACTTTGCGCCGGAAATCTGGTATAATAGCATAAAACAATGTGTGCCCGCAAAGTTTCTGGAGATGAACCGCAAGGCGTTCGCGTTGGGCGCGGAGGCGTAAAGCGCCGCCGGGGTTGCATCCCGCTGCGGCCCGCCCGCCGGACCCGGCGGGGCATACCTTCTGCGGGACATGGAAGAAGAGCAGGATACTGTGGGAAAGGGGCCATCAACTGTGCCAAAGTATTGGAGCAAGGCGGAGACGCTCTCCCGCCACGAAATGAAACACTTGCAGGCGCTGCGCCTGTCCGAGACGGTGCGCCGCGTCTATGAAAACGTGCCGTTTTATAAACAAAAATTCGATGAGGCAGGCATCAAGCCGGACGATATCCGCAATGTGGAGGATCTGTCCAAGCTGCCGTTTACCTATAAACAGGATTTGCGCGACAACTATCCCTATGGCTTGTTTGCAACGCCGCGTGAAAACGTTGTGCGCATCCATGCGTCGAGCGGCACCACCGGCAAGCAAACAGTGGTCGGCTATACCGAAAACGATTTGAAAATTTGGGGCGAAATTTCGGCGCGCGCGCTGACGGCGGCCGGCGCCGACAACCGCGACTATGTACATATCTCCTATGGATACGGCCTGTTCACGGGCGGCCTCGGCCTGCACTGCGGCGCCGAAACCATCCATGCCACGACGATCCCGGTCTCGGTCGGCAACACCAAGCGCCAAATCCAGATCATGAAGGATTTTGGCTCCACCGTGCTCTGCTGCACCCCGTCCTATGCGCTCTATCTTGCAGAGACGCTGGAGGACATGGGTTGCACCCCGGCGGACATCCATTTGAAATACGGCGTCTTTGGCGCAGAGCCCTGGACCGAGCAGATGCGCCGGGAGATCGAGCGCCGTCTCGGCATCCGTGCGTATGATATCTACGGGCTTTCTGAGATCATGGGCCCGGGCGTCTCGTTTGAATGCGAGGAGCAGACCGGTATGCACATCAATGAGGACCACTTCATCGCCGAGGTTATCGACCCGGATACCGGCGAAGTGCTGCCGGACGGCGAACAGGGCGAGCTGGTGTTCACCTGCATCACCAAGGAGGCGTTGCCGCTGATCCGCTACCGCACCCGCGACATCACCACGCTCACGCGCAAGCCGTGCTCCTGCGGGCGCACGCTTGTGAAGATGACCAAGCCGTGCGGCCGGACCGACGATATGCTGATTATCCGCGGCGTCAACGTCTTCCCGTCGCAGATCGAAAGCGTGCTGCTGAGTATGGGCCAGGCTTCGCCTTACTATATGCTGATCGTGGACCGCAAGGACAATCTCGATACGCTGGAGATCCAAGTCGAGATGACCGACGATATGTTTTCAGACGCGGTGCGCAAGATCGAGGACCGGGAGAATCAGATCCGCGCACAGGTGGAGTCCACGCTGGGCATCGCCGCCAAGGTCACGCTGGTCGAACCCAAATCCATCCAGCGTTCGCAGGGCAAGGCTGTCCGCGTAATCGACAAGCGGAAAGAAATTGCCTATTGATCCCGCGGCGGGTATCATAGAAGCGGGAAGCTTCCACATACTATTGAAAAAATAGCCGCTGCGCACAAGCGCGGCCCGCGCGGATGCGCGGCCAAAGGCAGGGCCTTTGGGCTATCCCATTTGAAACAAACGCCCGGTACGCGGGCGAGTCCCCCAATTTTACAGCCAACATCCGATATTCCTGTGCAGCCGTTTTTTCGCGGATGCTGTCCGCACCATCATCATGAGCCGGGAGGGACCATTATGTTGTTAAATCAGATTTCCGTATTTCTCGAGAACAAGCGCGGCAGGCTTGCAGAGATCACCAATATTCTGGAGACGCACCGCATTGATATCCGGGCGCTTTCGATTGCGGATACCAAGGATTTCGGTATTCTGCGGCTGATTGTCGATCGGCCCGACGACGCGGCCGCGGCGCTCAAAGACGAGGGTTTCACCGTTTCAATCACCAAGGTCATCGCAATCTGCATCGACGACGAGCCGGGCGGTCTTGCGAAGGCCATGCGCGCGTTGGGCGGCGAGAACATCGACGTGGAGTATATGTATGCGTTTATCAGCCGGGAAGAGAAAAAGGCCTTTGTAATCATCCGCGTGGAGGACAATGAAAAGGCCATGACGGTCTTACAGAACAATGCGATAGAGCTGATGAAGGCTTCGGACATTTAACGGTCCGGACAGGGAGGCCTTTGTCGGTGCAAAGATAAACAGAACAAGAGTAAATAAGGGGGGAAGCGGCCCGGACAGTCTATCGTCCGGGCCGCTTCCTTTTCCCGCGCAAATCCGAATTGCATTCTGCAAGAGAAGCTGGTATAATAAATACCGCTGTATTTTGCGGGTTTGGGGCGGCAGGCAGAATGCCCACCCTCTCTGCGCCATGCCCGCTGTGCAGGCAAAACGGAAGCGAGGTGTGCATATGGAGAAAATCAAGCTGATCCGGGCGGAGCATGAATTCTATC
>CATNEU010000265.1 GCA_950097605.1 uncultured Oscillospiraceae bacterium
GGAAAATTGTGCTGGAAGGCGACGAGATGCTGCGCAAAAAGAGCAGGCCGGTGGATGCATTCGACGAAAAGCTCTTCACGCTGCTGGGCGATATGGCCGAAACGATGTACCAGGCAAACGGGGTGGGGCTTGCGGCGCCCCAGGTCGGCGTGCTGCGGCGGGTTGTTGTAATCGACGTTGGAGAAGGGCTGATTGAACTCATCAATCCCAAAATTATGGCGTATTCCGGCGAGCAGGACGATGTGGAGGGCTGCCTGTCCTCACCCGGAGAATACGGCTATGTCAAACGCCCCAAATATGTCATTGTCAAAGCGCAGGACCGCCACGGCAAGACCTTCACGATCAAGGGCGAGGACCTGCTGGCACGGGCGTTTTGCCACGAGATTGACCATCTGGACGGACGCCTGTTCAAGGACCTCGTCTCCAAAATGGTGGAAAACGTATAGCATAGCGTTTCGGAGGAAGTGAAAAATAGGTCCGGCTGCGATATGTATTTCCAATCTATCTGAAAGCCGGGGATTAAATGGCGGTGTAGTGTTAGTGAAAATTGTGTTTATGGGAACGCCGGACTTTGCAGTACCCTGCTTGCAGGCTCTGGTGGATGGCGGATATGACGTAGTTGGGGTTTTTGCACAGCCCGATAAGCCCAAGGGCCGCGGCTATCAGCTTGCGGCGCCGCCCGTTAAAAAGTGTGCGCAAGCCTGCGGTCTGCCGGTGTTTCAGCCGCAGTCTTTAAAAAACGCGGAATCGGAGCAGCTTTTGCGGGAGCTGGCGCCGGATTTGATTGTGGTGGTCGCCTATGGCAAGATCCTGCCGCAGCCGGTGCTGGAGATTCCGCCGCTCGGCTGTGTGAACGTGCATGCGTCGCTGCTGCCGTTCTACCGCGGCGCGGGGCCGATCCAGTGGAGCATACTGGGCGGCGAGAAGCAGACCGGCGTAACCACCATGTATATGGACGCGGGGGTGGACACCGGGGATATGATTCTGAAAAGAACCTGCGAAATTGGTCCGGACGAGACGGCGGAGGAGCTGCACGACCGGCTTTCCGAAATGGGTGCGTCGCTGCTGGCCGAAACGGTGCCGCTGCTGGCCGCGGGCAAAGCGCCGCGTACGCCGCAGAACAGCGAGATCTGGTCATACGCGCCGATGCTGCGCAAGGATATGGGAGAAATTGTGTTTGGCAAGCGCGCCGAGGTGGTGCACAATCTTGTGCGCGGGCTGGCAGGCTGGCCGGCGGCCTATACGTTTTTGGACGGCAAACGCCTGAAGGTGCACCGCTCCCGCATTGTCAAGGGCGTTTCGGGAACGCCCGGCGAGCTGCTGGACGACCGCCGTATGCTCGTTGCCTGCGGCGCACAGACGGCCCTCGAGCTGCTCGAAGTGCAGCTCGAGGGCGCCAAGCGGATGCCGGCGGCGGATTTCATGCGCGGCAGGCAGCTTGCAAAGGGTATGGTTTTGGGAAAACAGGGTTAGGCTGTGTTTTTCGGAAGCGGCTGCGGCGAAACCTGTTAAATTTGCGTGTTTTGGGCTATACTTTACACAGTGCAACCTGCAAAACAGGGCGGCCGCCTTTTGGTATGTGCTGATAAGGGGGAAAACCAATTGCCGTATTATTACTATTATGACTATTCGTATATTCTGATGATCCTGCCCGCCGTGCTGTTTGCGCTTTGGGCGCAGTTGCGGGTGAAGTCCACGTTTCACAAATACAGCGAGGTGCGAAACGCAAGAGGGCTCACCGGCGCGGAGACGGCCCGTGCGATCCTGGATCAAAACGGGCTGTACAGCATCCGTGTGGAGCCGGTGCAGGGCAACCTCACCGACCATTATGATCCACGCGCGGGCGTCATCCGCCTGTCGGAGGCGGTTTATCACAGCACCTCGGTCGCGGCGGTGGGCGTGGCAGCGCACGAATCGGGGCATGCGGTGCAGCACAGCGTGGGCTATGGCCCGCTCAAGCTGCGCAATACGATCATCCCGATTACGCAGCTCGGTTCCAAGCTCTCGTTTCCGCTGATTCTGGCGGGGCTTTTGTTTTCCTATAACCCGATTATCCTCGCGGGCATCGTGCTGTTTTCCGTGGTGGTGTTTTTTCAACTGGTCACGCTGCCGGTGGAATACAACGCCTCGAGCCGCGCTATGCAGGTATTGGAGACGAACAATATGCTCTATGGCGATGAGCTCACAGGGGCCAGAAAGGTACTGAGCGCCGCCGCGCTGACGTATGTGGCGGCCACGCTTTCGGCCATTGCCTCGCTGCTGCGCCTGCTGCTGATTTTCGGGCGGCGGAGCAACAACAACTAAGGCCGCCGTTTCCGCGCCAGGGCGGAAACGGCAGGACGGATAAAGGAACGTGAACCATGAAGAAAACGGCAAGACATACGGCGCTCACGGCGCTGCTGCGCGTCACCGGCAAAGGCGGCTACTCCAACCTCGTGCTCGACAGCCTGCTCCGGCAAAACGGGCTGGACCGGCAGG
>CATNEU010000266.1 GCA_950097605.1 uncultured Oscillospiraceae bacterium
CGGGCAACTGGATTTCGCTTTCGGTGCCGGACGGCATACTGCTGGGCGCGGTGCTGTTTGTGCTGTGCTATGCGCTTTTTTTCCGCAGAAGCAGGCCCAAAGGTCTGCTTTGGATTGGGCTGCTGTTTCTCTATCTGGGGGCGGTGCTTGCGCTCACCCAGAAGATCATCCTGCCGCCCGGCGTGCATGTGCAGACCCATACGACCGAGCTGGCGCTGCGCAGCATCAACTGGAAGCCGTTTGAATCGGTCGGACAGCTTTGGCGCAATTGCGTAGCGACCGGACACTACCGCGAGTATATCCGGCTCGTTGGCGGCAACTTGGCGCTTTTGATGCCGCTTGGCGTGCTTGTGCCGTTGATTTGGCCCGGTTTCACCCTGGCGCGGATGGCCTTTTTGTCGGCTGTGGCGGCCTTTACGCTTGAGGGGCTGCAACTGGTATTCAATATTTTGGAGGGGGCTGTCAGCCGCACGGTGGAGATCGACGACTTTATCTTGAATGCCTTGGGCTGCTTGCTCGCCTATGTGGTTTTTGCCATACTCCGGAGGGTATGGCAGGCGGCCCGGCGGTTGTCCGGCCGCCGTCCGGACAACACCTGATCAGACGATGGAGGGCGCCGGCTGTCCGGCGTCTGAACCATCTGGGCAGCAAGCGGTTCAGCGCTCTGTGGAAACTACGGGGTTTCTCTGCACGCCTCGGGGCGTTCGCATGTATGCGGGAAGTGGAGGATCCGCGGCGTGCGGTATGCCAATGTTTTGCTTGGGCTGTTTTTCGAGTGGAAGCGGCCGCCGCGCGGTGTGCGAAATTCTGCGCACCAGGGCGATTTTGGAGGAGGGAGCCGACGCATAGGCGGATGGGCAGGAAAAAAGTTACACATTGGTACGGCGGGCGTCGGCGGACGTAACAATTCGCCGCCCCGCTGTAACTTTATGTTGCCGGAGATAGAAAATTGTAGCAATCCCGTATCCATGCTGTAGTGGACGGGGACTGTCCGGCGGTGTACACTATAGACAGCAGGTGGGGAAAGGGTGCAAATAGGGCGGACGTGAGGCGGCCGCCGGATGCAGGGGGGATTTTCCATGGCAAGGTCGAGAAAATGGGTGATTCTGATTGCGATTGCCGTCTTTATACTGAGCCTCGTGGCGGCAGGTGCGGCGGCGGGGCAGGCGGGCCGCCATGCGGCGGGACGGGACGCCCGCGCACGTTATGGCGGCGCGGAAACGGCGGCTTCGCATGTGTATACCCCGGCGGACAATTCCCCTACCATACTGCGGCTGTACCCCACCCGTGCCTGGCCTGGAATTCGCAGCGTGCCGTTTTAACGGACACGGCACGGTATTGTTGAAAGGCTGCTCTCTTTGTCTTTTCATAAATGTTTCTATCCTCCTTTTTGTCTAGTACCCAAACGGCGGTTCATGCTTTGCATGGACCGCCGTTTGGGCTGGCTGCATAAAATTTGTGTGGCACGGGTTGAAAACCGGACCGGGTTGCGGTATACTCATATCAGTTAAAACATTTAACCGTTTTGTTTGCAGAGAAACGGGAAAGGACGGATGCAACATGAATCAGCCCCCCAAAAACGTGCTGTTTATCCTGACGGATGACCAGCGGTACGACGCCATTCACGCGCTGGGAAACCCGGCGATCCACACGCCCAATATGGACCGTCTGGTGGAAATGGGGACCGCGTTTACAAACGCGCATATTCCGGGCGGCACTTCCGGCGCGATTTGTATGCCCAGCCGCGCCATGATCAACACGGGCAGGACGCTGTTCTCGCTCGAAGGGGAGGGGCAGGATATCCCCCCCGAACACACAACTCTGGCAGAGGTGTTCACCCAGGCCGGCTATACGACATTCGGCACCGGCAAATGGCACAACGGGACACCCTCGTTCGCGCGCGGCTTCAACTGTGGGGACAACATCTTTTTCGGCGGGATGTGGGACCACTGGAACGTGCCGGTGTGCTATTTCGACCCCACCGGAGAATACGACAACGTTATCAACTTCACCGCCAACTTCCAGCGCACCAACGACGATATTATCCGGATCCATTGCGATACATTCAACCCGGGCGTGCACTCCAGCGAGCTGCTGACCACCACAACGCTGGACTTTTTGCGCGACCGAAAGAGCGGGGAGCCCTGGTATGTCTACTTGTCCTACTTGGCGCCGCACGACCCGCGCACCATGCCCAAGCGCTTTTTGGATATGTATCCGCCCGAGGAGATCGAGCTGCCGGAGAACTTCGCGCCCGAGCACGCGTTCGACTTCGGCATTTCGGAGATCCGCGACGAGCTGCTGGTGGGCTATCCGCGGAAGGAGGACGAGGTCCGCAAGGAAATTGCGGAATACTATGCCATGGTGACGCATCTGGACGACGAGTTGGGCCGCCTGCTTGATTACCTCGAGGCGCGCGGCGAGCTGGAGGACACCATCATCCTGCTGGCGGGCGACAACGGCCTGG
>CATNEU010000267.1 GCA_950097605.1 uncultured Oscillospiraceae bacterium
CGGTGATCAACTCGGTGCATCCCGACGTGCTGAGCCAGCAGGCTTTGGAGCGCATTTCCGCGCTGACCGGCCTCGCGCCGGGCCAAAAGCTGGATGGGATGGCCGAGATGAAAAACGACATCCTGCGGCTGCTCTCGCTGAAAAACATCGCCACAGGCAGGGAAGAGAGTTTTACGGACAAGATCGCGCAGCTTAAACAGCAGCGCGAGAAACTGCAAAAAGAGGTGTCCTCGTCGCCTACCGTGATTACAGCTCCCGACACCGGCTACTATGTTGGCAGCTCGGACGGCTATGAGCAGAAAATAACCCCTGCCTCCCTCAAAGACCTGACGCCCGCGCAGATCGACGGCTATCTGGCTGCGGAGATCCACAGCGACAACACATCGTATGGCAAGCTCATTGGAGATTTTCATTGGTATTTCGCCTTTGCGGTGCCTGCGGAGCAGGCGGGGCAGTTTAGGCCGGGGCAATCCCTCTCGCTGGATTTTGCCAAAACCGGCGTTCCGAAGGTGAAGGCGACGGTGGAATCGGTAACAGCGGACGGGGCGTCCGGCCGCAGCAGCGTCATCCTTGTCAGCGATTACTTGATTCCCGCGCTGCTGGAAGGGCGCACGGCGCCGGCCACGGTGGTGTTCAACACCTATTCGGGCTTGCGCATCAGCCCGGAAGCCGTGCGGTTTGTGGACGGCGAGAAGGGCGTATTTATTAAGCAGAACGAGCTGGCCCGGTTCAAAAAAATCGAAGATATCTATGAAAACGACGATTTTGTGATCTGCAAAGAGCACCCGGAAGACAGCGAATACCTGCAGTTGTTCGACGAAGTCATCATAGGAGGGAAGGATCTGTATGATAAAAAACCACTCTATTGATGCGGACATGGTTCGCCATGTGGAACAAATCCGTTTGGAAATGCAGGCGGCTGCTGCCCGCGCGGGCAGAGACCCGCGGAGCGTCCGCCTGATGGCCGTGACCAAAACCGTTCCCGCGGAGATTGTCAACCGCGCGATTGACGCGGGCGTGGCGCTGTTGGGAGAAAACCGCGCCCAGGAGCTGCTTGAGAAATATGAACACTATGCGCCGGCCGAAATCCATTTTATCGGGCATTTGCAAACCAACAAGGTGCGCAGCGTGGTCGACAAGGTCAGCATGATTGAAAGCGTGGATTCCCTGCGGCTCGCGCAGGAGATCAACCGCCAGGCCGGGAGGTTGGGCAGAACGATGGATATTCTGCTGCAGGTCAACGTCGGCCGGGAGGCAAGCAAGTCCGGTTTTTTTGCAGAAGAGCTCGCCGAAGCGCTGCAAGCCGTTTCGGGGCTTGCGCATGTGCGGGTCAAGGGACTTATGGCAATTCCGCCAAAATGCGACAATGACAAGCAAAGCGGAAAATTTTTTTGCATAATGAACAAAATCTTTCTTGACATTAGGGATAAAAAATTAGATAATATTTGCATGGACGAGCTTTCTATGGGCATGTCCGCAGATTACATACCTGCCATTGAAAATGGCGCGACAATTGTCAGGCTGGGAACGGCGCTGTTTGGAAAACGCAGCATGCCGGGCCCACCGGCAGAGTAGGACGGATTTTTGCAGAGGCCGTGAACCGGCGGGCCCGGCACGCGGCTCCATACTTATATCAAATGAAGGAGGCTTTTACAGTGAGCTTTATGGAAAAATTTAAAAACATCATCGGCATAGATGAAGAAGAGTATGAGGATGACATTGAAGTGGACGAGTTTGTAAGCCACAAAGCTTCTCCGGCAGAGGCCATGAAGGAGGAGGACGCACCTAAATCCAGCAACAAGGTTGTCAATATTCACACAACTACCCAATTGCAGGTTGTACTTGTGCAGCCCGAGCGGTTTGAGGATGCCAGCGCCATCGCCGACCACCTGAATGCAAAGCGCACCATTGTGCTCAACCTCGAGTCCGCCAGCAAGGACATTGCCAGAAGGCTGATCGACTTTTTAAGCGGCGTTGCCTATGCCAACAACGGCCAGATCAAGCGCGTGGCAAACAACACCTTTATCATCACCCCCTATAATGTCAATATCATGGGCGATTTGATCGACGAGCTGGAGAACAACGGCGTTTTCTTTTAAGCGGCAATCGACGGCAGATAGGGCCCTGCCGGAATCCAGCATCCGCAGAAAGGCGTGAACACAGCAGATGCATCTGAACGAGGAGGAAAAACGCTTTGCCGTCCGCGTGGAGGACGCATTGCAGCTTGTGGAGAAAAATCCCCTGCCGCGGTTCATCGGCTTTCTGGATGAGCGCCAGCAGGGGATTGCACGGGCGGTGATCCGCCGGTCGGGTTGTGAACGGACTTCGTTCTTCGGCGGCTATGAGGGCGCCGAACGGGCCTATCTGGGCATCTTTCCTATTATATGGACTGCGAGAAGGAGGCGTTTCCCATCGACGCGCTGGCCCTCACCTTCCGCAAACAGGAC
>CATNEU010000268.1 GCA_950097605.1 uncultured Oscillospiraceae bacterium
GAGATGATAACCGAGAGCTTCTTCTGCCGTCCAATTGGCGTGTTGCAAAGTTTCATAATGGTCTCGTACATCTCGTATTCCGCGACCGGGTCCAGCGCGCTCGAGGGCTCGTCGAGCAAAACGACCGGGCACTCCTTCGCAAACGCCCGCGCCACCGCGATTTTTTGGAACTGCCCGCCCGAGAGCACGGCGCCCTCGTCGTCGAACTCGCGGGTCAGAATGGTGTCCTCGCGTTTTGGAAGCGTTTCCACCTTCTCGTAAACGCCGCTTTCACGCAGCGCGTCGATGGCGCGCTGTCTCTGCTCTTCGCTCTTCACCTTGCCCATCACAACGTTTTCCACAACGCTCATCGAGAACATCTGGAAGTCCTGGAAGGTGGTTCCGATACGCCTGCGGTATTCCTTCAGGTCGTATTTGCGAATATCCACGCCGTTCAGGAGAATCTCTCCCTGCGTGGGGTCATACAGCCGCATGATCAGCTTCACAAGCGTGGATTTGCCCGCGCCGTTGTGCCCCACCACCGAAATTTTCTCGCCGGCGTGGATGGTCAGGTTGATATCCTGCAGCACATCGCGGTCCGCGCCCTCATAGCGGAAACAGACGCCGCGCAGTTCGAGCGTTTCAATCAGCGCCGGCATTGCAAGGCCCGGTTGGTCCTCAGAGATCTTCTCCCGGTATCCCATAAACGCCTTGAGGTTGCCAATATACAGCCCATTGTTATACGAGGCGACGATCCCGTCCGCAAGGCTCATGAGCATCCAGGTGGTGCTGACAATCGCGTTGGCCAGCACCACAAAGTCACCAACTAGGATGCTTTTGCTGACCATTGCGCTGTAGGCCGCAAACATCCAGAGACCTTCAAACACCAGCGGGAAGCAGATGACACTTTTGATACCCTCAATGGTGAACAGCCGCTTCCAGTATTTCTCCGTATTGCTGCATACGCCGCGGTAGGACGTTTGATACGTGTCCCGCAGCACATGGTATATGTTGGTCAGCCGCACCTCTTTTGAGAATTTTTGCAGATAGACGGCGCGGTTGACGTAATCCTGGCGCCGCTTGTGCGGCACGTTGTCCATATCCCGCTTGTAATACAGCCGGTTGGCAAACTTGCCGAACAGGAAGTTTCCTGTAACCGGCAGGAACGCAAAAAAACCCGCCCAGATATTGATGGAGAACATCGTATATATGACATAGACGGACGCAAGCAGCGCGCCTACAACCTGGGCCATGTTGTTGAGCACCGAGACCGCCCTCGTATACACCTCGGCGGTTGCCTTGGTGTAACTGTCGTAAAACGCCGGGTTTTCATAGCAGCTAATATCCACCGACGTGGCTTTCTCAAAAAGCCTGCGGTTGAGCTCATAGTACAATTTTTGGTCGGTGAGCTGGGCATACCGCCTTTCATACCAGGAGATTAGGGCCGTGAGCACAAACAGGCCGGCCATGGCGCAGCCGACGAACAGCGCCGTATCCGCAAACGAGCGCTGCACCTCGGCTGCGCCAAACAGGTATTTCATAAAGATCACCGTGAAAAACACCCACACGCCGAAACCTGCAAGGGCGTTTAAAAAGCCAAGAATCACTCTTGCGGGACAGATCTCCCAGAGCATACGCAGCATGTAAAAATTATTTCCAAAGGACGCCGCTTTTTTCGGCGGCTGTTTGTTTTCTTCCAAAGTTTCACTCTCTTTTCCGAAACCGGCGGCTGCACCCGCCGGGCGGACGCCCGCCCGGATGTGCTGCCGTTTTACGTGTCATTGTTTTACTGTGTTTTTCGACCACCTCTTGTATCCTTTGCGCCGCGCCGATACACGGCGGACGCCGCCGGACACCCTTTCCGTTATTCTGCACGACGGCGGTCCCCCATCCAGCCGGGCGGCCCGTCCAGGCGCGCCGGCCGTCATCCGCCGTCATACGACGTATCTTACATGCCGTCCGCCATATACCGGCGGCGGCAAAGCAAGCAAATGACCCGCCTCTAATGCTCCAGCGCAAGGAAATAAGAACAAATGTTTCTTGCGTGGTTAAAAAATTAGCACTTCCGTTTTTACACCGGAAGTGCCTACATGCAGCAGACGGCACAAATCGCCGTGCGCCCTGCGGGTTCAGACAGTCTCCGATGACATATGGTATCCCTAAAGTTACAGCAGGTCCATATCCGATTCATTGCCGTTGTCATCACTATCTTCACCTCGCTTTCTGTCAAACTATGCTTTAGTCTACCTGATTGCGCGGCAAAAGTCAAGAAAAATCTTTAAGTCATTCACAATTTATTGACAATAGGCCGTATTTCCACCAGTCATATTGTAATATATTAAATAAAAAACAGGTCCGGTTTGATAGATTATCAAAACCGGACCCGCATGATCCCTGCTTTATGCTGCTTTTTTTATGTCGGCCACCGGCGCGACAACCGCCGCC
>CATNEU010000269.1 GCA_950097605.1 uncultured Oscillospiraceae bacterium
CCTCCAGGTTATACGGCAGGCTGCCGGTATACAGCTCCTGCGATGCACCATAGGTATCCAAAATTCCAATTCCTCTCTATTCTACAAGGGCATATCCGCAGCAATCCGGATACGGCTTTGCCCTTTGCTTTTCATGATCAGCCGGCAGGCGCAGAACCGCCGCAGCACAAAGGGCCGCTGCAAAAGCGCGCCTCCCTGGTTCCGCTTCCGCCGCAGCCCCTCAGAGCCTATCGGTATGCAATTTTGGGCAAAGCCCGCTTGCAGACGGACCTGCCGGCGGTGGGTTTCCCCGGCCATGCCAAACATCCGGGCTATGCCTCTTCGGTCACCATAACTTGCAGCTTGGTGCTGATGCCCGCATAGACTTTCAGCTCAAACGGATAGGTGCCAAACGCCTTGATATCGCCTGAAAGCACGATTTTTTTCTTGTCGATTTGCACGCCGAACTGCTCGCCAACGGCCTGCGCGATCTCCTTCGAGGTCACCGAGCCGAACAGCCTGCCGCCCTTGCCCGCCTTTGCGGTGATCTTCACCGTTTTGTCCTTGAGGGTTGCGGCAAGCTCCTGCGCCTGCTGCTTCTCCATCTCCAGATGGTGTTTTTTCGCGGCTTCCTTGCTCTTATATTCGTTCATCGCCTGGTTGTCGGCTTCCACCGCAAGCTTTTTGGGAAGCAGAAAATTCCTGGCATAGCCGTCCGAAACGTTTTTGAGCTCGCCTTTCAAACCGGTGCCTTTCACATCCTGCAATAAAATCACTTTCATGGTAGGGATGGCCTCCTTTGCTTTTATCGGTTCCACTGTGGTGTCCATTATAAACGGTTTTGCGCAATCTGTAAAGCCGCCCGGCGTCCAGGGGCCGGTTTCATCCAAGCACGCTCTAGGCATGCTCCTTGTCGCGGTAGCGGTCGATTGCCTCGAGCAGGCTCTGCCGCACTTTCTCCACGCTCTCGCAGTCGATCTGCGCGCCCGCCATGGTATGGTGGCCGCCGCCGCCGAACTTTTCCATCAGGAGCTGTACGTTCATGGCGCCCATCGAGCGCGCCGAGATGCTCACGCCCTTGGGCGTCTCATACAGCACAAACGAGGCGTCCACGTCGCTGATATTGAGCAGCTCGTCGGCCGCCTGCGGCGCAACAATGCGGATGTCGTCGGCTGTTCCGACGGCCGTTGCAATTGCGCAGTTGTGATAAATTTCAGCAGCCGAAACCAGCCGGGTTTTCCGCTGGTAAGAATCCATGCTGCTCGAAAACAGCTTGCGCACCTCCACCGTGTCCGCACCCAGCCGCTTGAGATAGGCCGCGGCCTCGAACGTCCGTACGCCCGCTTTGATTACAAAGTTCTTGGTATCCAGCATGATGCCCGCCAGCATGGCCTCGGCCTCCAGCCGCCCAAGCTTACAGCGGTCCCCAAAATACTGCAGCAGCTCCGCCACCATTTCGGACGCGCTCGAAGCGTAGGGCTCGTGGTAAAAGATCACGGCGTTTTCTATATAGTTGACCATCTTCCGGTGATGGTCGATCACCACAACGGTCTCGCATGCCGTATAAACCTCCAGGGACTCCACCACGCCGAGATTATGCGTATCCACGATAATCAGCAGGCTTTTGGGCGTGATCATCTCCAGCGCCTGCTCCGGCTCCAAAAACGCGTTTTTATAGTCCTCGTTCTCCGACAGCCTCTCGAGCAACGGGGCGGCAAGGTTTTTATCCTTTTTAATGGCGATCACGGCTTCTTTTCCAAGCATACGCGCGCCGCGCATCACGCCGACGGCCGCTCCGAGACAATCCAGGTCCGCAAAGCGGTGGCCCATCACGATCACGTTGTCGGGGGGGGGGATCAGTTCGGTCAGCGCGTTTGCAACGATGCGCGTCTTCACCTTGGTGCGCTTTTCAAAACCGCTCGAAACCCCGCCATAGAATTCAAAGCCGTCCTCGTTTTTAATGGCGACCTGGTCGCCGCCGCGGCCCAGTGCCATATCGAGCGCCTGGCGCGCGCTGGTCTCGCACTCCGCGAAGTTTTTGGCGCCGCGCCCAATCCCAATCGAGAGCGTGGGCGGCATGCGGTCCCCCGGCAGCACCGATTTCACCTGCTCCAGAATCGAGAAACGGTTCTCAATCATTTCCTGCAGGTGGCGCTCCTCCACAAAGGCGATGAACTTATCACGCTCCACCTTTTTGAAAAGGCCCGCGGCGTCACCGATGCACTTCTCCACATGGCTTTCCACCATACCGATGATCTGCGCTTTCTCGCTGTCCCGCGAATTCTGCATCAATTCGTCGTAATTGTCGATCATAATAATCATATAGACCGGACGGGAATCCCTGTATTCCATCGCCTGCCGCTTGAGCGCGGTGTTGTCGACAAAAAACATCACATACAGCCGCACGCCGTCACAGTCGCTGACCTCGCCGTGCACCGTATAGA
>CATNEU010000270.1 GCA_950097605.1 uncultured Oscillospiraceae bacterium
GCAGGCTTGCAGCCCGCTTGACCGAAAGGGTATGCACCGTGTTGTTCTCGGGCTGCAGGCCCACCAGCGTATCAATCGTGTGTGCGAAGCCCGCCGGCGTGTCCGAGGCAAGCCCGGCGATCACATCCATATTGATGTTGTCGAACCCGGCTTCGCGCGCCAGCGCAAAGCTCTCCGCGGCCTGCGCGGCTGTGTGCCGGCGGCCGATCTGCTCCAAAACACTGTCGTTCATCGTTTGGGGGTTCACGCTGATGCGCGTGGCGCCGCCGTTGCGAATTGCGGCGAGCTTATCAAGCGTTATCGTGTCGGGCCTCCCGGCCTCCACCGTGTACTCCCTGGCGCGCGCAGTGTCGAAGCTCTTGCGGATGGCCTCCATCAGCACGGTAAGCTGCCCGGCGGACAGCGTGGTCGGCGTGCCGCCGCCGATATACACCGTTTCGAGCTGCAGCCCCAGTTTTTTGGCAATCTCCCCGGTATAGCGGATTTCCTCGCAGAGCAGCCGCAGGTATTCGGGGATCAGCTTGCCCGAGCTCTCCACCGTCTGCGAGACAAACGAGCAGTAGTAGCAGCGGGAGGGGCAAAACGGGATGCCCACATACAGGCTAAACGACTTGGGCCCGGACAATGCAATGATCGCGTCCTCGCTCTTGGCGGTCTTTTCGAGCAGCCGCACCTTCTCCTCGGATACCAGCAGACGGTTGGTAAACTCGTCCCGTATCTGCGCAGGGGTCTTCCCCTCCGCCTCAAACATATGATAGCGCTTGACCGGCCGAATGCCGGTCAGGATGCCCCATTTGGGACGCAGCCCCGTGATCTTGCCCAGCACCTCGTAAACGCCGACGGCGAGCCGCCGTTCACACTCGCGCGGGTCCGCCGCTTCACCGGCGGACAGTTCCTCTCGCCAACGTTCACACACTCCGCCAACAAAGGCAGCGACAAACAGCCCCGCCCCCTGCGCACGACGCCGCAGACAGACGGCCAACCGGTCGGCGTTCTGCTCCGCCGTTTCGGGCATAGCGCCGGCCACGGTGAACTTGACGCCCGGGAAAAACAGGCGCGCCATATTTTCCATCTCGTAAAAAAAATCGTGTCCTTTAAAAATAAGTATCATAATCCTGCAGTCCTATATACGAATTTGTCTGCCGCTCATATTCGAGGGTGGTTGCGTCGCCATGGCCCGGATAGACCGCAAAATCCCCCTCGAGCGCCGCGAGCTTTGCCAGCGACGCTTTGAGCTTGCCATAGTCGCCGCCATAGAGGTCGGTGCGCCCCGCGGATTCCTTAAACAGCGTGTCCCCGGTAAACAGCGCGCCGCCCACCCGGTAGGTCACGCCGCCCTCGGTGTGCCCCGGCGTCTCAATGCAGGTGAAGGTCAGTTCGTCGAGCTGGACGCTCTCCCCCTCTTCCAGCAGGACGTCGGGCGCCAGCACGTATTCCGGGTCGTCGAAAACCTCTCTGGCCAGGCTCATTTTGGCGTCGCGCAGCATGGGCAGCTCTTTTTTTCCGGCAACAAGCCGCGCACCGGTTTCCTGCTGCAACTGGCGCACCGCGCCCATGTGGTCATAGTGACCGTGCGTGAGCAAAATCATCTGCACCCGCGCGCCCAGGCTGTGCAGGTGCTGCAAAAGCAGCGGCGCGTTAAAACCCGGGTCGATCACCGCCGCGTTGTTTTTATCCGAAAGTATAAGATAGCAGTTGGTCGCAAGCGGGCCGACCGCTACTGTTACGATTTTCATTCGTCTACCTCCTATTTCATAAGCGCCGCCGTATCCAGCACCAGCGTGACTGGCCCGTCGTTCACAAGTGTCACCTGCATATCCGCTCCAAAGCGGCCGCTGGCTGTCCGGCGCACGCCGTCTTCCTCGAGCTGCCGAATCAAGCGTTCATACAGCGCATTCGCGGTTTCGGGCGCGGCGGACGCTGTATACGACGGCCGGCGTCCTTTTCTGCAATCCCCGCAGAGGGTGAAGTTGGACACCACCAGCGCCTCTCCCCGCGTATCCAGCAGGGACCTGTTGAGCTTTCCCTGCTCGTCCGCAAAGATGCGCAGGTTCGCGATTTTGCTGCTTAAAAACAAAACCTCGCGCTCGCCGTCCCCCTGCGCCACGCCGAGCAAGATCAAAAGGCCGTTTTCAATCTCTCCGACCGTTTCGCCTTCGATTGCCACCGAAGCCGAACGCACCCGCTGCAAAACAGCTTTCATGTATCGTACCACCTTTTTTCGTTTCAATCCACGCCGTTATGCGGCTATTATACCATTCCGTGGAGCAATATGTATAGCGTTTTTATGAATTTCAACCCGCGCACCCCTTTATTACCCATTTTTATCGCATTTTAAAAGATAACAGCAGGGCCGGCGGCATATTGCCGCCGGCCCTTTTTCGCCGTATAGGACAGCGCAAGG
>CATNEU010000271.1 GCA_950097605.1 uncultured Oscillospiraceae bacterium
CGGGCTGGCCCTGCGGTGGCAAAAGGGGAACCCTGCGGATATCCGCGCGCGGATGGATGATTTGATGAACCGCCGCAGAACCAAGCAGCCACTGGAATTTCCAAGCGCCGGCAGCACCTTCAAACGCCCCGCGGGCAACTATGCTTCGGCGCTGATCGAGCAGTGCGGCCTCAAGGGCGCGCGGGTTGGCGGCGCAATGGTGAGCCCCAAGCACAGCGGCTTTGTAATCAACGCCGGAAACGCGACCTGCGAGGACGTGCGCGGCCTGATCCGCCATGTGCAGCAGGAGGTATACAAACAGACCGGCTATACGCTGGAATGCGAGGTCAAGCTGCTGGGCTTTTAATCCAAGCCTCAACGGAGGTTCAAACGCTTGTTTCGGGAAGGGGGCCACTGGAGCCATGTCGTTTTCTTCGGATTTAAAACACGAGCTTACCCAGGTAGAGGCGGGCGGCGCGGCTGAACAGTACGCGCAGCTCTATGCGATGCTGCTTTTCGGACGCAGCTTTTCGGCGGACGGCATCTCGCTGTCAACTGAAAACGCGGAGGTTGCCGCTGCGTTCCGCCTGCTGCTGCTGACGCTGTTCGACGCGGCGCCGCAGGTGCAGGTGACTGAGTTTGCAAAAAAGCCCGAGAGCAAGCTGTATACGCTGAAAATTGGGGACCCGGCGGCCGCCGGGCGCATTCTCTCGCACTATGGGCACCGCGCGGGGGAAATCCACCTGCGCATCAACCGCGCCAATTTGGAGGACGAGTCCTGCGTGGGCGCATTTGTGCGCGGCGTGTTTCTGGCCTGCGGGAGTATGGTGCATCCGCAAAAGGAGTACCATCTTGAATTTGTGTCGGACAGGCTGAACCTGAGCCGGGACTTTATCAAGCTGCTCGACGAGCAGAACATCCGCGCAAAGCTTTCGGGCCGCAAGGGCAGCTATGTGATCTATATTAAAGAAAGCGAGCAGATCGAGGACCTGCTGACCTTCATGGGGGCTTTTAAGACCACGCTGGAGGTTATGAACATCAAAATCTATAAGGATTTGCGCAACAAGGTCAACCGCGTGACCAACTGCGAGACGGCCAACCTCTCCAAAACGGCGGCGGCCGCGGCTGCGCAGGTGCAGAAGATCGAGCGGATTGAACGCGCCAGGGGCCTCGGCTCCTTGAGTGACGAGCTGCGGGAAATCGCGCTGCTGCGTTTGGAGAATCCGGAGCTTTCCCTGCGGGAGCTGGGAGAGCTCTGCCGCCCGCCCGTGACCCGGTCGGGCGTCAACCACCGCCTCAAGCGGCTGTGCGAGATCGCGGACGGCATTGTCACGGCCGATGCAAAAGAAAATAGCGAGTCTTTTTAGCAAACAGATAGAGTATTGGGAAAAGTGTGAAGGAAAGCCGGGAATCCGGAAGGGATTCCGCTTCAGGGGGGTGTATGCCATGGCTTTTGCACATCTGCATCTACATACCGAATACAGCCTGCTCGACGGCGCCTGCCGCATTGAAAAACTCATGGAGCGCGTCAAAGAGCTCGGGCAGGAGGCGGTCGCCATCACCGACCATGGCGTGATGTGCGGCGCGATCGACTTTTATAAGGCCGCCAAAAAGGCGGGCGTTAAACCGGTGATCGGCTGCGAGGTGTATGTCGCGCCGCGCACCCGGTTTGACAAGGTCCACAGGCTGGACAACCAGCCCTACCACCTTGTGCTGCTCTGCGAGAACAACGAGGGCTACCGCAATTTGATCAAGCTGGTTTCACTGGGATTCACCGAAGGCTTTTATGGCAAGCCGCGTGTGGACGACGAGCTGCTTGCGCAGTATTCCGGCGGGCTGATCGCGCTTTCGGCCTGCCTGGCCGGCCGGGTGCAGCGCGACTTGACAGCCGGAGACTATGCGCGCGCCAAGGATTCGGCGCTGCACTACAGCCGGATTTTCGGGCCGGGGAATTTCTTTATCGAGTTGCAGGACCACGGCATCGAGGAGCAGCAGCGTATTCTTCCCGAGCTTGTGCGTCTGTCGGGTGAGACGGGCATCCCGCTCGTGGCAACCAACGACTGCCACTATCTACGGAAGGAGGTCGCGCGCAACCAGCACGTTTTGATCTGCATCCAGACCAACCACACGGTTGGGGAAGAGGGCGGGCTGGAGTTTTCCACCGAGGAGTTCTATGTCAAAAGCGAGCAGGAGATGCGCGAACGCTTCCCATTTGCGGAGCAGGCGATTTCCAACACGGCGGAGATTGCCGCGCGCTGCAACGTGGAATTCGAGTTCGGCGTGACCAAGCTGCCGCAGTTCACGGCGCCCGACGGGCGGGACAACACCGAATACTTCATCTCGATGTGCAAAGAGGGGCTGGTTCGCCGGTATGGCGAAAATCCGCCGCAGGAATATGTGGACCGGCTGGATTATGAGATTGATG
>CATNEU010000272.1 GCA_950097605.1 uncultured Oscillospiraceae bacterium
GTTTGTGCAGTTTGTACCGCGCGGCGTGGTGCCGTTTCGGCAGTTTATAAGCGGCGTTGGGGAAGGGGTCAAATCGATGGTGCCCGCTTTCTTGATCCTGATTCTGGCCTGGACGATCAGCGGCGTGTGCGGAGAGCTGCTGGGCACCGGCGCGTTTGTTGGAGAGCTGGTGCGCGGCGCTTCGGTTCCGGCCTGGGTTTTGCCGGCGGCGGTGTTTGTCGTCTCGGGTTTTCTGGCGTTCTCGATGGGCACCTCCTGGGGCGCATTCGGTATTCTAATTCCCATCGTCGCGGAGGTGGCGCAGCACACCGACCCCTCCATATTGATTCCCGCAATTGCGGCGACGCTGGCCGGCGCGGTCTATGGCGACCACTGTTCGCCGATCTCGGATACAACGATCCTCTCTTCAACAGGCGCGGGCTGCAGCCACATCGACCATGTATCCACCCAGATGGCGTACACCAGCGTCGCCGCGGTCTGCTGTCTGGCGGGATATCTGCTGACAGGCTGGCTGGGAACGCCGTGGATTCCGCTCGCGGTCACACTGGCGCTTCTCGGCGCCGCTCTGTTCGCCCTGCATAGAAAGGCTACGGCAAGGCAAAACGCGCGGAATGGACGCTAAGTATACTTTTCCTGTAATCCCGCTGGGATTTGGTTGAATTGGGGGCCCGATCTGTGCTATACTGGGGTATCACAGAGCGGGCCTTTTTTGGCGGGCCCTGCAAGACGGAAGGGGATATACCAGCTTGCAAACGCATTCTAAAAGCATCCCACTGGTTTTTGACGGTGCAATGGGAACCTATTTTGCGTCTAAGGGCTATGACAGCAAAAACTGCGAGACGGCCAACCTGCAGATGCCCGATGTAATCGAGGCGATGCACAGAGAATATATCGAGGCGGGCGCCCAGGCTTTGAAAACCAACACATTCGGCGCCAATACCGCAACGCTGGGCTGCGGCTTTGAACAGGTGGAGCAGATCATCCGGGCGGGCGTGGCGATTGCAAAGCGCGTGGCCGCGGGAAGAGCCGCCGTCTTTGGCGATATGAGCATCATTCCAATTGCGGACAAGCGGCAGCGCCGTGCCGAGTACTTCCGCATTGTGGACGTATTTCTCGACTGCGGCGTCACTTGCTTTTTAATGGAGACTTTAAACGACGCGAAGGACGTGGAAGCGGTTTCCGCCTATATCCGGAGCCGGTGTCCCGAAGCGCGGCTGATCGTGTCGTTCGCGGTCGCACCCGACGGCTATACGCGCGGCGGCGTCTCGGGCGCGAAGCTGCTGGAGACGGCCGGTTCGCTTGCGGGCGTGGACGCGGTGGGTTTCAACTGCGTCTCGGGGCCGTATCATCTGCTGCAATATATCCGGAAGCTGGATTTGCAAGCGGCGGGCAAGCCGATTCTCGTGATGCCCAACGCGGGCTATCCCACGCTTGTGAACAACCGCACGGTATTTGAAAACAATCCGGGCTATTTTGCTAAGCTGATGTGCGATATCGTCAACGAGGGCGTTTCAATTGTCGGCGGATGCTGCGGCACCACGCCGGACTATATCCGGGAAACGGCCGCCGCGCTGCGGACGCATGATGCGGGTCCACCGTCCGCCGCCGCTCAGGAGAGCAGACATACGGCGGGCAAGCCCGCAAATGCAAAGAGCAGGATTCTGGAGAAGCTGGAGGCCGGCAGGCGGGTGATTGCCGTTGAGCTCGACCCGCCGTTCGACGCGCAAATCGGCTTTTTCCTCGACTGCGCCCGGCAGGTGAAGGCCTGCGGCGCGGACGCCGTGACAATTGCGGACTGCCCCATTGCGCGCGCCCGGGTGGACAGCAGTCTGCTGTCGGCCAAGCTGCGCCGGGAGCTGGCGGTTGATACCATCCCGCATCTGACCTGCCGGGACCGCAACATCAACGCGACCAAAGCGCTGCTGCTGGGGCTGCATATTGAAGGTGTACGAAATGTGCTGGTGGTCACCGGCGACCCGGTGCCCGAGGGCAACCGGCGGGAGATTAAGGCGGTCTTCAACTTCAACTCGGTGATGCTGGCGGAATACATACGGGATTTGAATGAGACGGTGTTTGACAGCCCGTTTACGATTTTCGGCGCGCTCAACGTCAATGCAAAAAACTTTGAAGCGGAGCTCAGGCGCGCGCATAAAAAGATCGCCGCCGGCGTGCAGGTGTTTTTAACGCAGCCGGTATTTTCCGAGCAGGCTGTGCGGAATTTGGAGCAGGCCTGGCGGCAGCTCGATGCCAAAATACTCGGCGGCGTCATGCCGATTGTCAGTTATCGCAACGCCTGCTTTATGAACAACGAAATTGCGGGCATCACAATCCCAGAGGAAACCGTGGAGCGGTACCGGGACCTCAGCCGGGAAGAGGCGGCCGGACTCGCCGTTGAAATCGC
>CATNEU010000273.1 GCA_950097605.1 uncultured Oscillospiraceae bacterium
TCGCAAACAGCAGCGCGGCTTCAAACACGTCGGTCTGTCCGACGGCGGCGGCCTCGATCAGCCCGTCGTGATAGACCTGGGAGAGCAGCGCGGAATCGCCATGATAGCGCAGGCCGCCCGCGTGGATGCCCGACGGCATGAAGTCGTGGCCGAGCGTATACATTTTGGTAAGCGGCGTTTTGCCCGCAACGTCGCCGAAATCATAGGCATATTTGCCGCGCGTGAGCTTGGGGCAGGCCAGGGGCTCGACGGCGATGAACCGGGTGTTGGTGCGGCCTTCAATTTTATCCTTTAAAAATGGGAAGGAAATGCCGCAGAAGTTGGAGCCGCCGCCGTTGCAGCCGATCACGATATCGGGATACTCGTCCACGATCTCCATCTGTTTTTTGGCCTCCTGGCCGATGATGGTCTGGTGCAGGATCACGTGGTTGAGCACACTGCCCAACGCATAGTTGGTGTCCTCATTCTGCATGGCCACCTCCACGGCCTCGCTGATTGCAATGCCGAGGCTGCCGAGGGAATCGGGATTCTGGGCCAGGATGTCGCGCCCGGCCTGGGTGAGGCTGGAGGGGCTGGAAACGACGTTCGCGCCGAAGGTCTGCATGATGGATTTGCGGTAGGGCTTCTGGTTGTAGCTGACCTTGACCATATACACCTGGCACTCCAGCCCATAGAACTGGCTGGCGATGGACAGCGCGGTGCCCCACTGGCCCGCGCCGGTCTCGGTTGTGAGCTTTTTGATGCCGGCCTCTTTGTTGTAGTAGGCCTGTGCGACCGCCGAGTTGAGCTTGTGGCTGCCCGAGGGGTTGGCCCCTTCGTACTTATAATAAATGCGCGCGGGCGTGCCCAGCGCTTTTTCAAGGTTGTAGGCGCGGTAGAGCGGCGTGGTGCGCATGAGCTTGTATTTCTCCAGGACTTCTTTGGGGATTTCGATATACCGCTCGGTGCTGAGCTCCTGCTCGATGATGCCTTTGGGGAAAATGCAGGAGAGGTCGGCGGCTGAAGCAGGCTGCCTTGTGGCCGGGTTCAGCGGCGGCGGGGGCGGATTTTTCAGGTCGGCGGCAATGTTATACCAAAATTTTGGAATCTCGCTTTCAGGCAGCAGGGTTTTGTAGGGGATTTGGTCTTTTTTCATGACAAACGCTCCTTTATATCGGTTCATTTTAATACGCGAGAGAAGGGCGGATATGCAGGCAGGCTGCTGTGCGATGCGGGTGCATGAAAACTTGCCTGCAACAAAAAACAGCTTGTCCTTTCTCCAAAGGACAAGCTGTTATCAGCCTGCGGTACCACCTTTATTGACGTCCGGCGCCAGGGCCGTCCGTCCGCTCGTTATGAGGATGCCAACACATCCCACACCGGGTAACGCTGGTGAAACGTCGGGCAATACTCGCACCAGCAAGCTGCCGGATGCTTTCCTCCCGCCCTCCGCGGCCCAACAGCGGCTGCGCCCCCACGCCGGCTTGCACCATCCCGGCTCGCTGTTTGGTGGAGACCCTCAGACGCCTTTCCGCTTCATCGGTTTTTCATATGCTGATAGGATAGCATGCCGAACACGCTTTGTCAATCTTTCTCTCAAAATTTAGAACATATTGCTGAAAAACTTGTTTTCTTTTCGGATAAGACGTATAATAACGCGGGGCGGTATTTTGCAGCCCTGCCGGACGATACAGCGTGCGGCAGGGCTGTGCAAAACGCACCGAGGTTTGTGAAAACAGGAAAGAAGGTGGTGCGGTTGATTCGGTTGTGTGTGTTTGACCTGGACGGGACGTTGATCGACTCGTTGCAGGATTTGGCGGACGCCTGCAACCATGCGCTGCGCGGGAATGGGTTTGCGGCGCATCCGGTGGAGGACTACCGCTATTTTGTTGGAGATGGGATCCGGCGGCTGATGGAGCGCGTGCTGCCCGAGGGCTGCCGGGATGAGCTGACGATTGCCCGGATCAAACAGGATTTCGACAGCTATTACAGCGCGCATTGTCTGGACGCGACCCGGCCCTATTCCGGTATTCCACAGATGCTGCGGCAGTTGGCGGCGCGGGTGGTCAAAATTGCGGTGGTATCCAATAAGCCGGACGCATTTGCGCGCGCAATTGTCGAGCAGGTGTTTGGAACAGGCGTTTTCTGCACGGTGGCCGGCAAGCGCGAGGGCTATAAGGTCAAGCCCGATCCGCGCGCGCTGCTGGAGATTCTGGAACAGCAGCGTGTTCCGCGCGCAGATTGCCTGTACGTCGGGGACTCCGGCGTGGACATACAAACGGCTCAAAACGCCGGGGTCCGGTCAGCCGGCGTTTGCTGGGGATTTCGGCCGGTCAAAGAGCTGACAGCCGCAGGTGCGGACTTTCTCTTGCATAAACCGGAAGAATTGTTATTGATTTTGGAAAATTTTCAAAACA
>CATNEU010000274.1 GCA_950097605.1 uncultured Oscillospiraceae bacterium
CGAGATGCCGATCGGCAGTGGGATGTTGGGGTCGGTGAAACCCGTGCCGAACAGCATGTTGACATTCTGCACAACAAACGAGTTGTATTTGAACACTGCGAGCATACCGAGGTTCACACACACCGATACGATTAAAAACACCAGCCGCATCTTGGGCTGTTCGTCGTAGCGGGCCATCAGGCGGCCCGCCATATAGTCCACAAAGGTCGAGAAGAGCATCACGAGGATATAAACCGGCTCCCCCCAGGCATAGAAAAGCAGCCCCGAAAGCAGCAGCACGACGTTTTGCAGCTTTTTGGGCACCGAAAAATACAAAAGAAAGGTCAGCGGCAGAAAGGCGTATAAAAACGCCAGGCTGGAAAAGACCATGAAAACACCTCTCTTATTCAAATAATGGCAAACACCGCCTCTGATACACTGGAAAACCGCAGCCCGCGGGCTTTCCACCGGCCCAGCGGCCGCAAAACCGGCGGGCGGTTCCCCGCCGGTGAAATATCATTCCGCAAGCTCGGAGACAAGCTGTTTATAGTCCTCCCTGGACAACAGCGCGCATAAAACCGTGAGCAAGCTGTTCGCCGACAGGTGCGCCGGCAGCCCCAGCCGCGCGCAGAGCGCCCGGCGGCGTGCGGCGCTGCCGGGCGCGCCGGTCAGGCCGTCCTCAAAAAAGTCCGCCTTGGTGATCTGGCAGCTTTTTGCCTCCGTTTTGCCGGCGAGCACGCCCGCGCGGCGCAGCGCGGTCAGCAGCGCCTCGTCGGACACCCCTTCCACGCCGAGCTTGCCCTCCTTCGAGGGCTGCTGCTTGCGCCGCTCCTTCCCCAGGACATCGGGGATATAGGCGTGCAAAACCTCTCCCTCACGCACGCAGCTTTTGATATAGCTGCGGATTTTAAAGCCTGCCGCGTCGCTGTCGGTCAGCACGAGCAGCCCCGTTGTTTTCGCAAGGGTCCGCAGCATCTCCACCCGGTCGGGGTCCTTGAAGATGCGGAAACCGCTCGTCTCCACAACCACCGCGTCGACCAGAGAGGCCAGCCGGATGCGGTCGTACCGGCCCTCGACCACAATGGCCTGTTTCACCCGGATCAATGGCGCCCCTCCTCCTTCGCGCGGCGCACCAGCATCCGCGCAATCGCCGTTTCGAGCAGCACGCGCGCATCGGTCCGTGCACTTTTGAGTTTGACGTCGGTGTCCAGCAAAATATCAAGATAGTCGCGCAGCAGCGCAACCGAAAACCGCGGCGCGTCCCGCCGGGCCTTATCCAGCCGGAAGGATTTTCCTCTATAGTCGAAAGCTTTGACCGTCTCCTCGGCGGGTATGCGCGCAATCTGCGCCGTTTTGGCGCGATACAGGTCTATAAACGACATCGAAAGCACCGCAAGGATCACTGTGGGTTCCTCCCGCATGTAAAACAGCTCGTCGAGCTTGGTATAGGCGCCCGCATAGTCGCCCGAAATGATGCGTTTGGAGAGATCGAATATGCTTGCTTCAATGTGTTCGGTCGCCAACAGGTCGATATCCGCGCGGGTAATCGCGCCCTGTTGTTTATAGGCACAGAGCTTGTCCACCTCGTTGGCGAGCACGCCGAGGTCGTCCCCGCAGCGGTCCGCCAGATGGGAGCACTGCGCGGACTCGATGGTCACGCCCTGCTTTTTGGCGCGGTCCGCGATAAACCGCAGCAGGTCGGTCCGCGTTTTTTTGGCAAGGTTGACGCAGACGCCGGTTTTAGAGGCCAGCTCAATGAGCTTTTTATGCTTCGCGGCCTTGGGGTTTCCAAAGTCCGCGGAGGTGAATACCAGCAACACCGTGGTGGTTTCAGGGAGATCGGAAAGCAGCGCCAGCAGCCGGTCGAAATCGCCCGGGGACAGTCCCGCAACCGGGTAATCCCGCACCAGCACGCACTGCCGGCCAGCCATCACAGGCAGCGCCTCCACGCTGTCGTAAAGCGTTTGCAGCGAAGGCGGCGAGGATGCGCCGAACTGGTGAAAGTTAAAATCCCGCAGCGCGTCCGGCAGCGCTTTTTTCAGCAGCTTGGCGGCATAGTGATCCACCAAAAAGGCGTCCGCGCCATAGAGCAGATACAGCCCCGCAACCGGCTGCGTCTTTAAGTATTTGATCAATCCGCTCTCTCCCAGAGCCGCCATATCAGAATCCCCCTTTCAGCTTGCAATCGCCCGCGCCGCGCGTCATCACCGTGACGGCGCCGCCATCGGGCACAAAACAGATACGGCTGCCGGAAGCGACGGCGCGCGCAGCTTCGTCCGGATTGTACCGCTCTGTACCGTACACGGTGTTCTGCGCACGCAGTTTCTCCGCCCCTTCCGGCGGCAGGCCGCACACAAACAGGGCCTGCGCGTCGCCGCCCTCCGGGATCTCGCTTCTCCCGGTT
>CATNEU010000275.1 GCA_950097605.1 uncultured Oscillospiraceae bacterium
CCTTCAGCACCTCGGCGGCGTACCTTTCTATCATTTCAAGCGCTTTTTCGGTATTTCCGAACGGAAGTTCAAGCTCTCCGCCGTCGTATACCTTAAGCTCCTCCAGATCCCTGTCCTGATACGGGCTGTAGGTTTCCACGCCGAACGAGTCGCCGCGAATCGCGCGGCTGGCAAACCGCGTGCCGGGCCGGAAGGAGGTCGTTGAGTCGAACGGCGCGCCGAAAATTGCAATGCGCGCGTCGGCATATTCGGCGTCACAGCCCAAAAATGTCTCCACATTTCTATTCATCTGCATTCTCCAGCTGCTCCTTTACATAGGTTGGCAGGGCAAAGCAGCCCCGGTGTATATCGGTATTGTAGTATTTTGTGTGCAGGCCCAGGGCTTCCCAGCGGGCGGTGTCGGCCTGCAGCGGGTCGAACTTCTTCGAGGCGAAGCCGAACAGCCAGTGCCCCGAAGGATAGGTTGGAATGTGCGCCTGATAGACGCGGCAGACCGGGAACAGCTCGCTTATGCGCTTATGCGCCCTGCGCATGTTCTGGGCATACGCCTCGTAATACGAGCACTCATGCTGGTTGACGAGAATGCCGTCCGCGCACAGCGCCTTGTAGCAGTTGCCGTAGAATTCCTTGGTGAACAGCCCTTCGCCAGGACCGAACGGGTCGGTGGAATCGACGATAATCAGGTCGTATTCGTTTTCGCGGCGGCGGATGTATTTGAGCCCGTCCTCATAGAAGATGCGCACGCGCGGATCGTCCAGCTTGCAGGCGGTCTGCGGCAGGTATTGCCTGCAGGCGTCCACCACCTCTTTGTCTATCTCCACCATGTCGATGCGCTCGACGCCGTCGTAACGGGTGAGCTCCCGCACGCTGCCGCCGTCTCCCGCGCCGATCACCAGCACCTGCCGGATGTCCGGATTGGTGGCCATGGCCACGTGCACAATCATATCGTGATAGATGTATTCATCCTTTTCGGTGAGCATCATCAGCCCATCCAGCGTCAGGAAACGTCCGAATTCCTTGGATGCAAACACGTCGATCCGCTGGTAGCGGCTCTGTTTGGACAGATACTGCCGTTCCACGCGAATGGACATCCGCACGTCGGGCGTGTGCTCCTCGGTGTACCAAAGCTCCATATTCATCATCCCTCCACAACCTGAATGGTCTCGATTGAGATGTCCTCGGGTCCGGTCAATGTGCAGCCCTTTTCCTTCGCATAGGCGATATAGTCAATAATCTCGCCCGTGATGCGCTCGCCGGGCGCCAAAATCGGTATGCCGGGCGGATAACACATGACGAACTCGCCGCACACCCTGCCGCAGCTCGCCTCGATGGGCAGGGCCTTTTTATCGGCGTAAAACGCCTGCTGCGGCGCAAGCTCAACAATCGGGCTGATATATTCATGGTCGAACATACCGGTCGGGTCCTTCGCATACAATCTCTTGATCTCGTACAGCGCGCAGACAAGCCGTTCCACGGCAAGCTCGGTATCGCCGACCGAGAGGATCGCGAGTATATTGGCAAGGTCGCCGAACTCGATCTGGATATCATAGCCGTCGCGCAATATGTCGTACACCTCGATGCCTGCGAGGCCGATATCCCGCGTATACACGGCAAGCTTGGTCTCGTCGAAGGCGTGCACGGCGGCCTCATCCGTCAGCTCGTTGCCATAGGGGTAATAACCGCCGATTTCCGCAATTTCGCCGCGGGCATAGTTTGCAAGCGAGAGGACCTTGGAAAAGATCTCTCTGCCATGCACTGCGAGGTTGCGGCGCGAAATGTCGAGCGACGACATCAGCAGATAGGAGGCGCTGGTGGTCTGGGTGAGGTTGATGATCTGGCGCACATAGTCCGCGCCGACCGCCGGACCGGCCAGCAACAGCGAGCTTTGGGTCAGCGAGCCGCCGGTTTTGTGGATGCTCACGGCGGCCATATCCGCGCCGCAGGCCATCGCGGACGGTGGAAGGCCTTCCCCAAAATAGAAATGCGTGCCGTGCGCCTCGTCGGCGAGCACTTTCATGCCGTGCGCGTGCGCGAGACGGACGATCTCCCGCAGGTCCGAGCAGATGCCGTAGTAGGTCGGGTTGTTGACGAACACGGCCTTTGCGTCCGGGTTGGCGGCAATTGCGGCCTTCACGTCGCCTATCGTCATGCCGAGCGGGATGCCCAGCCGTTTGTTGACGCCCGGGTTGACGTATACAGGCACGGCGCCGCTTAAAATCAGCGCGTTGATTGCGCTGATATGCACGTTGCGCGGCATGATGATTTTTTCGCCGCGTTTGCAGCTTGAGAGGATCATCGCCTGCACGGCGGCGGTGGTGCCGCCGACAAGGAAAAAGGCGCGGTCCGCGCCAAACGCATCGGCGGCCAGCGCCTG
>CATNEU010000276.1 GCA_950097605.1 uncultured Oscillospiraceae bacterium
TCACCGATTGGTAAAAGGTTCGGGTTTGAATGCTTTGGTGCCGGTGGCCGGACTCGAACCGGCACGGTGTCGCCACCGGTGGATTTTGAGTCCACTACGTCTGCCAATTCCATCACACCGGCATGATAAACCTTTTCCGAAAACGAATCCTTCAAAGGCTACGGATGATATTATACATGTTTTTGACGCTCCTGTCAATCTCTCCGCTCATTATTTTGGGAACTTCTGCGTCAATCTTGCAACGATCTCTCCACCATGCCCTCCTCCTTGGAAAGGCGGCGCAACACTGCAAAGTAGGCGGCTGCAAGCGGCACACAGGCGCCGATCCAGGCAAGCGGATTGGCAAGACAGGCGCCTGCAAAACCCAGCCAGCCGGATAAAATCACCGCTGCAAAGGTCCGCATCAGCAGCTCCATCACACCCGCAAGCGTAGGAACAAAGCTCTTGCCAAGCCCCTGCAGCGTATAGCGGTAGATAAACAGCAGCGCCAGCACAAAATACATCGAGCCGTTGATCACCAGATAGGTCTGCGCAAGCGCGGTCACCTGCGGCTGATCCGGCCCCACAAACAGACCCACCAGCCAACGTCCGGCCAGGATGTTCACAGCGCCGACGGCAATGCTGAACGCAACGGACATTGCGCAGCACTGCCGTACACCCTGCCGGATGCGCCGGATGTTGTTCGCACCAAAATTTTGCGCGGCAAAGGTTGCCATTGTAATCCCGAAAGACATCATCGGCTGCACGGCGACTGTGTCGATTTTCTGAGCCGCCGTATACGCGGCCACTGAGGTCGCCCCCAGATTGTTGAGCGCAAACTGCAGCACAATGGCGCCGATTGCAATAATGGAGGACTGAAAGCCCATTGGCAGCCCGACGCGCAGATGCTGCCAGACCATCTCGCGGGAAATCCTCCAGTCCTCCCGGTGCAGATGCAGCATGGGAAACCGCTTGACAATATACAGCAGGCAGAGCGCGCCGGATGCCAGCTGCGCGATGACGGTTGCAACCGCCGCTCCCGCAACGCCCATCTGAAACTGCAAAATCAGCAGAAAGTCAAGGCCAATGTTGAGAAGCGACGCCATGATCAAGAATATAAGCGGCGTCCGGCTGTCGCCGAGCGCCCGGATGATATTGGAAAGCAGGTTGAACAGCATCGCAGAGACGATGCCCCAGTAAATCACCACAATGTATTTGTATGCTTCCTCGATAATTTGAGGAGGGGTGCGCATCCACTCCAATACCGGGCGTGCGAATGGAACGGCAAGCGCCGTCAGCACAACCGTGACCGCTGTGCTGAGCAGCGCGCTCACAATAAAGCTCTGCCGGACGCCCTTCTCATCTCCTGCTCCAAACCGCTGCGCCGTGATGATGGAAAATCCGGAGGTCAACCCCTGGGCAAAGCCAATGATTAAAAACACCAGGCTCCCCGTGCAGCCAACCGCCGCGAGTGCGTCCACTCCAAGCGTGCGGCCAACAATCAGCGTATCCGCCATGCTGTAGAGCTGTTGAAAAATATTGCCGATCAAAAGCGGCAGGGTAAAAAACAGGATGAGTTTTGCGGGTTTTCCCGTTGTCAAACTTTTGGTCATTGGGTATTCTCTCTCCTCAGTGGTACAGGCTTGTTTTATTGTAATCCATTGTGTACCCTCCAAGTCAAGAGGAGCAAACAAACTTTGGAGAACTGTCCATTTCCTTTGCACCATCTTGGAATTTTTTTAGAAGTCATTTGGCCGGGAGATATTTCGCATCATGCCAAAAAGCGGTAGGGACGTTCCCGCCCTACCGCTTTTTCTTCCCGTGTTATGCCCGAAACCGCAGAACCCTTGTTGCATTGGCCACCGAGAGGATCGAAACACCGACGTCCGCAAACACAGCCAGCCACATCGGCGCACGGCCCGTCGCCGCCAAAACGAGCACAGCGGCTTTGACGGCAAGTGCAAACACGATGTTGAACCGTACCACCCGCATACTGCGTCTGGCAAGCGAAACGGCGTCCGCAAGCTTGGAGGGTTTATCCGCTGTGAGCACCACGTCGGAGGCCTCGATTGCCGCGTCGGTGCCCAGACCCATCGCGACGCCGCAGTCGGAGGCCGCAAGCACCGGCGCGTCGTTGATGCCGTCCCCCACAAAGATGGTTTTGCCGGATTCCGCGCGGATGCTTTCCATCAGCCGCACCTTATCCTCGGGCAGCAGGCCCGCGTGATATTCGTCCACACCTGCTTTGGCGGCTGCGTCCGCGGCGGCCTTTTCGTTGTCCCTGGTCAGCATCACAACCCGGCCGATACGCAGCTTTTTCAGCCTGCGCACGCCTTCCGCC
>CATNEU010000277.1 GCA_950097605.1 uncultured Oscillospiraceae bacterium
CCTTGATATTTTTCGCAAGCTTCTCGCTCACGGGGAACTCTTTGATATTCGGGCCGCGCAGAATTTCCACGCTGGCCGCCTCTTCCTCGGAGGCGGGCGGCTCGATCATATTGTCGTCAATTAAAAACGCGGTGGGGATCTCGAAGGCGGGCGCCTGGCCAAGCGTTGTCGGGTCGGTGAACACGCCGGTGATGGCGCTCGCCGCCGCCGTTTCGGGGCTGACAAGGTAGACCTGTCCGTCCGCGGTGCCCGAGCGGCCCAGGAAGTTGCGGTTGAAGGTGCGCAGCGAGATGCCGCCCGAGTTCGGGGATTGTCCCATACCGATGCAGGGACCGCAGGTGCATTCGAGAATTCTTGCGCCCGCCGCGATCAGATCCGCCAGCGCGCCGTTTTGAGCCAGCATGTTGAACACCTGCTTGGAGCCCGGCGAGATCGTGAGGCTGACGTTCGGCGCGACCGTTTTGCCCTTCAGGATGGCGGCGACCTTCATGAGGTCGAGCCAGCTCGAGTTGGTACACGAGCCGATGCAAACCTGATCGACCTGCATGCCGGCCAGCTCGCGGATTGGTTTGATATTGTCCGGCATGTGCGGGCAGGCCGCGGCCGGCTCGAGCGCCGAAAGGTCGATGTCGATCACCTCGTCGTATACGGCGTCCCCATCCGCCGCAAGCGGCGTCCAGACGTCTTCGCGTCCCTGCGCTTTGAGGAACGCCAGCGTGATGTCGTCCGACGGGAAGATCGAGGTGGTAGCGCCGAGTTCCGCGCCCATATTGGTAATCGTCGCGCGTTCGGGCACCGAGAGCGTCCGCACGCCTTCGCCGCCGTATTCAATGATCTTGCCCACGCCGCCTTTCACGCTCAGGATGCGCAGCACTTCCAAAATCACGTCCTTTGCGGACACATAGTCGCGCAGTTTTCCGGTCAGGTTAACGCGGACCATTTTGGGCATGGTGATATAATATGCGCCGCCGCCCATCGCAACCGCAACGTCCAGGCCGCCCGCGCCAAAGCTGAGCATGCCGATGCCGCCGCCCGTCGGGGTATGGCTGTCCGACCCGATTAGGGTCTTGCCCGGCGCGCCGAACCGTTCGAGGTGCACCTGGTGGCAGATGCCGTTGCCCGGACGGGAGAAGTAGATGCCGTGTTTTTTGGCGACGCTCTGGATAAAGCGATGGTCGTCGGCGTTTTCAAAGCCCGACTGGAGCGTATTGTGGTCGATATAGGCCACGCTGCGCTCGGTGCGCACGCGCGGCACGCCCATTGCCTCGAACTCCAAATATGCCATTGTGCCGGTTGCGTCCTGCGTCAGCGTCTGGTCAATGCGCAGGCCGATTTCTGTCCCCTTGACCATTTCGCCGTCGACGAGATGGTTCTTTATAATTTTTTCCGCCAAGGTATAGCCCATGGACATGAACCCCTTTCTGCATGGTATCTGGTGGTTTTCCCGCGGCATCGTGGTATTCCGCGGGTTGGCGGCGGCAATCGCCGCCGGCGCGCGGCTGTGACGGGCGCAAAAAACGCCCCAAAGCCGGATTTCGCATCAAACGTGCAATCTGCCTTTTATTGTACTCTAATTGAAAAAGCTTGTCAATAATTTAACGTTCTGCGAAAAATATCGGGCCGGCCGGGAGCTGCTTGGATGCAAACGGGCTCTGCACTATTAATAAGGAAAAAATCCGTCAAGAATAGCATTGCCGCATGTATGCACAACGGGATGTGTCTGCGGCGGCGATTTTCCGCCTCCGTGAAGCGCGGACGGGCAGCCGCACAAAAAACGCCGCATTTTTGTTGGCAAAAGGGAAGTTTTGTGCTATAATACTAACGGCTTAAAAATCGCATGCCGTGTATTACGGCGGCGATTTTAAGGGAAAACAGAAGCTGTAACGCGCAGACCGGCCGTGATCGGCCGATGCGGGGCAGAACGTCTGATTTTCGGCTGAAACGATTTTGTATGGAGGTGACGTCAATGAGCCCGGACCCCGGGAACGTTCGAAGTAGTCTGAAGGCCCAGAGCAAACAGGACGTCGCGCATGCGCTGCTCTGTGCCTTTTGAAAAGGAGGAGACGCGCATGATAGGTTTTTACAAAACCATTGATAACCGCATGACCAAAATTGACCAAATGGAAGACGGCTGCTGGGTGAATATCATGACCCCGACAGAGGACGAAATTGAATACCTGATTCAGGATATGGGGCTCGACAGCGGGTTTGTCCGTTCCTCGCTCGATGAGGAGGAGACCTCCCGCGTGGAAATCGAGGAGGGGCAGACGCTGATTATCGTCGATATCCCAATTGCC
>CATNEU010000278.1 GCA_950097605.1 uncultured Oscillospiraceae bacterium
CAAAAAACAGGCATGGAACGTATTGTTCCATGCCTGTTGGCATACCGTATGGTATTCAGTGCTGTGCAGTACACCGCATCGTGCTGCGGTTTTTAAGGGAGACCAGCGGACTCAGTCCAGATCCCTATGCACTTCTTCACGCTCGATGTCGCCGGCAATCGTAACGGAATCTTCACCTTTGTCCTCCGAGGGAAGGACGCCTTCGTCGATTTCCTCGCCTTCGCCTTCGGCGCTCTCGCGCTCCGACTCCTCGGGTACGGACGAGGGCGCGCTGTCCGGGATATCCGCGTTGATGATGTGGATTTCAACCGTTTCGTTGTCCTCTTCGCCGGCACAGCAGCAATCGGCGCAGGACGTCTGCTCCAGATCGTTGGGGTTATCATCCAATGCAGACCGATTGCCTTGGTTCTGGGCCTTTTTTTGTTTTATAACGGTTGCAACAGTGACCGCAATACCGGCAGCCGCCGCGCCAAACGCAAGCATTTTCAGCAGAGCTCCTGATTTTTTCATTTCTGTTACCTCCTGTATTCCATCTGTGTCGTGGAAAGATGTAATATGCGGGGTTTCAATCTTTAGATAGTATATGTCTATGCTGCTATTATAATACTACGCTTTTGAAAATACAATGCTGTGTCCGGCTCTGGTGGTGAATTTTCTTAAAATTATTTGGCAACTTTCTGCCAAACGACGTGAAAATTGTCATGTAAAATGCAAAAGCCGGTAACATGGGCCATACCATGTTCCGGCCTTTTAGGGTTTAACGCCCTGTAAGCTTGTGATGGATGCGGTCTGCAAGCTCGTAGGCGATCTGGACCAGCGCGCCGGTGATCGCCGCCGCGAGAATGGCCATCGACACGGCTTTTGCGCTCTCGATCCTTTTCCGGCGTCTGCGCTGTTTGCGCATGGTTTCCATCGGAAGCTTAACAACAGGGACTTTCATACAAATCACCCTTTCGCAGTGGGCTGCACGGCAGGCAGCCGGAGGTTTTTTTACATGAACTTGTTCATCACCAGCCCGGTGATCAGCTTGGGATAAAAATAGGTGGATTTTTGCGGCATTTTTTCGCCTGCCGCGGCAACGTCCTTGATCTCGCTCACGCGCGTGGGATTTAAGAGGAACGAGCAGTTGGCGCGGCCGCTCTGCACGCTTTCCAGCGCCTCCGAGAGGTCGCGGGTATACTTGAGGTTGCGCTGCTCGGCCATGTTCTGCTTGTCGATCCCCAGCAGGTTTTCAAGGACCAGCGTGTGCAGCACCGTCACGTCCAGGCCGCAGAGCGCCGCGCTGCCGCCCGGAACCAAGCCGTCCAGGACGGAGAGGTCCCGCAGCACCAGCAACGTCCAGTCCCCGCCGCCGGTGTAGAGGCCAAACGCCTTTTTGCCCTGCTGGTAGAGTCCGTCCAGCGTGCTTTCAATCGTATCCAGGCCGGTTTGCGCCGAGACGTCGAAGTGCTCTTTGCAGGCTTCGAGCAGCGCCGCTTGGTCAAACGAAGGCAGTCCGCACACCATGCGGTGGGTTGGGAAGACCACCAGCCCGTCGTGGTCGAGGTCGACGAGCATCATCATCACATAGTTTGCGGGGTGGTTGTCGCCGGTGACGACGCCTTTCTCTTTGAGGTGCTTGGAGAAATGCAAAGCGGTTTCATAGCGGTGGTGGCCATCGGCAATGTAGAGCCTCCGCGCGGCAAATTGCGCGGCGATTTGGGCAATCGCCGCCTCGTCATACACACACCAGAGCCGGTGGGTCACGCCCTCCGCATCGGTGAAGCAGACGTCTGCCGCACGGCCGGACAGCGCGTCGATCAGGCGGCCCGTCTGCTTCTGCTCGTCGATATACAGCGAATAGATCTGGCTGAAATTGCAGCCGGTGGCGTCCATGAGGTTGAAACGGTCGGTCTTGGCTTTGGAGAGGGTCTCCTCGTGCGGGAGCACCACGCCGGCCGAGAACTCCTCGAGCTTTACCAGCGTGATGAAGCCCTTGACCCGGTGGGTTTTGCCCTTGGCCTCGAATTCCTCTTCATAAATATAGATGCCCTTCCGGTCGTCGGTTTTCAAAACGCCTTGATCGAGCCAGGCGCGCAGCGTTTTGCCCGCCTCGCTGTAGGGGTCATCGCCCTTCGGCAGCTCAAGCCGCACAACGTTGTGTTCGTTTTTGGAGATATACTCGAGACGCTGCTGTTCGCTGATGATGTCATAGGGCGGGCAGGTCAGTTCTTCGATCTGTCCGGCTTTGCCGGTTTGAAAACGCAAGGCTGCAAAAGG
>CATNEU010000279.1 GCA_950097605.1 uncultured Oscillospiraceae bacterium
GCCTTTGGGTGGAAAGCGGCGGCAAGAGCCGGCAGGCCACGATGACGCAGGTGTATATGAAAGACGCCCTGCACCCGTCCAGCGACCTCTCCGGCAAAACCAACGCGCTGATCGCCGATGCGCTTGCCGCGTTGCTGGAGGGAATCCGGTAAACGATTGGATCCAGGCGCGCAAAGGCCCCCCGTCAACCGGTTTTGGTTGGCGGGGGGCTTCTGTGCTGCTATACAGATGTATGCGCCGGGAAAACGGCGCGGCTCAGTCCCGATAGGCAATTTCCCAGAGATACAGCGAGGCCACCGAGCCATAAGGGGAATAGAGGGCGCGAAAGACCTCAAACTCCGCTCTGGACAACGTATCCAGGCCGTGCAGCCGCATAATGCCGCGCCGTATGCCGAAGTCTCCCCAGCTCAGCACGTCGGGACGGCGCAGCGAGAAGATCAGCAGCATTTCGGCTGTCCACACGCCCACGCCGCGCAGCGCGGTCAGCCGGCGGACCACCTCTTGGTCGGGCAGGGCGTGCAGCGCCCCAAAGTCAACCGCGCCGGAGAGAGCGGCCTCCCCCGCGCCTTTGATATAGGACGCCTTGCGCATCGACATGCCGCAGGCTTGCAAGGCCTGCACTTCAGCCGCGCCGACGGCCTCCGGGGTAACGGCGCCGCCCAGCAGCGCGGTCAGACGCTCCCAGACTGTGTCCGCCGCCTTCATGGAAATCTGTTGCGCCACAATGCTGTTGACCAGTGCGGAAAAGGGGTCGGGGTGCACTGCGCGCGAAAGCATCCCGACCGAGTCGATCACGTTGCCGAGCAGCGGGTCGCGCGCGCGCAGATAAGCGGTCTCGTCAACGCCGTATTCAAACCGTTCCATGGGCGTGCTCCGGATGCGGCAGACGCCCGGCGGCAAAGCGCAGGGCATGGATTTGCGTGAAAGGGATGGACCCGGTGTCAGCGGGCAATGGAATACAAATGGTCATAGTACGGCCTCCTTTGGCTATCTTATATCGTATATATATCCTACTCGAAAACGGGTTTCTGTAGTATGCCTTTTACTCAATCAAGTGCAATACATCAAATGAGTTTTACAACGCCTTATGCAGGACAAATCATTTTTTCCTCAAATAAGGTTTCAAACGTATTCATTGCCCCACCGTGTTCTACAATTTTTCCATCCACAACCTTGTCGATGTCAACGCCTGTAAACGTCAGCTTTTTGCCGGTCGGCTTCATCCCGAGCCATTCGCCACCGTGTATGCACTCGGTCAAAAACTCCGAAATAATATAGTCACCATCACAATATTGACGGGTGATCGTCATTTTCAATTCGGGATATGTCTTTCTAACATCAATGAGGTGTTGCCTCATCCCATCCACTCCAGAGGGAACTATCCTTTCACCGATTCTAACCGTGCAATCATTTGAGACATACTCTGGGATCTTATCAATGAGGTGGTTTGAGACAATCACTTCATAAAAATACCGTATTTTTTCTCTATTATCCATATGGGGCCTCCTTGCTTGATAGACATGCACCTTTTCTGCCAAAGGCGAGCAAATACATCACTCGTATTTTTCATTTTAATATTTACACATGGAAATGTCAAACAGCTTATTTTGTCTTGTTTTTCCGGTGCATGTTACAAAAACGTAAGCGAGTTGTAACATAAAACAATGGCGGCAGACGGGCGATTCCAGTATACTAAAAGCAGAAAACAGGCGCCGCCTGCGGCTTTGGCGGTTCAGATAAGGGGGTATACAGGATGAAAAGAGTTTTCAAGTGGATTGCCGCGCTGATCAGCGTGGCAACGCTGGCCGGCGGGATTGCTCTGGTGGTTCTGGCCGTGTGCGGCTATCAGGAGTTTGAGGATGCAGCCGCTGCAAAACCGTTGGCGCAGGCGGTCGAGGAGATCCAGAAAGACCCGGATTACGTGCCGCTCGAGGAGATATCGACGGATTTTCGCAACGCCATCGTTGCCGTGGAGGACCATCGCTTCCAGGAGCACCAGGGCGTGGACTATGTCTCGCTGGCGCGCGCACTGTTTAACAATATCAAAGCGGGACACATCGTGGAGGGCGGCAGCACCATCACACAGCAGCTTGCGAAAAACCTCTATTTTGACAGCGAGCAAACGCTGACCAGGAAGTTTGCGGAGATCTTTGCGGCCTATACAATCGAGAAGGAGTACACCAAGGACAAAATTTTGGAGCTCTACTGCAACCTGATCTATTTCGGAGATGGGTATTATGGCATT
>CATNEU010000280.1 GCA_950097605.1 uncultured Oscillospiraceae bacterium
CGGTCAAAGTGCCGGTCTTCTCGTTTGCCAAGCTGCACGACGTGGACACCCATCTCGGCCCCGAGATGAAATCCACCGGCGAGGTGCTGGGCATTGCAAAGACGTTTGAGGACGCGCTGCTCAAGGGCCTTGTGGCCGCGGGCTATAAGATGACCAAGCAGGGCGGCGTGCTGTTCACCGTGCGCGACTCGGATAAGCAGGAGATTATCCCGCTCGCGGAGAAATTTGCCGCGCTGGGCTTTTCGATCTATGCGACGGCCGGCACGGCGCTCACGCTCAATAAAAACATGGTGGCGACCAGCGCCGTGCGCAAGCTGCACGAGGACGAGCCGAACATCATGTCGATGATCGAGGCGGGCAAGTTCGACTATATCATTTCAACCAGCGCCAAGGGCCGCAAACCGGCCAGGGATTCGGTGAAAATCCGCCGCAAGGCCGTGGAGCGTTCGATTCCCTGCCTGACCTCGCTGGACACTGCGAACGCGCTTGTGCGCTGCCTCGCCATGAGCAAGACCATCGACGACGTCGAGCTTGTGAACATCACCGAGATTTAGGGAAAAGGCGGCAGCCTTTTGCAATAGGCCGCGCGGCGGTTGCGCGGATGCGATAGCACCTCCCTTGCAGGATGGGGCGGCCCACGGCGCACGCCGGCTGAAAAGTGGGGGCCGCCCCTACCTTTTTGACAGAAAATACTGTATAATAGCCGCAGAGCATCCAAATGCATAGGTATACAAGTTCGCACGCAGCGCCAATGGTATAGATATCGCAAAGAGGTGGACAACACACCCGGATTCGATCAGGCGTGCGTGCATCAAACAGGTAGGAGAGGATATGAATGAGCTATACACAGGGGCTTTACCCGGTTCTGAAACGAACCGCCTGCGCTAAAAACACCTTTGACTATACCGTGTACTGCCCTGAAATTGCGGCGCAGGCCGAAGCAGGGCAGTTTGTGCACCTCCGGTGCGCGGGCTTCTCACTGCGCCGCCCAATTTCGATCTGCGGCATCGACCGTGGAAAGGGAACGCTGCGCATCGTGTTTGAGGTGCGCGGCGAGGGGACCGGCGCGCTTTCGCAGATTTCCGAAGGCGGCATGCTGGACATCCTGGGACCGCTCGGACACGGATTTGCGCTGCTTGCGCCGGAGAAAAAGGCCGTGGTGGTCGGCGGAGGCATCGGCGTACCGCCGCTGCTCGAAACCATCCGGCAGTATGGCGAAAACGGTACGGCGTTTTTGGGCTTCCGCAGCGCGGGCGCGGTGATTTTGGAGGAGGACTTTAAGGCCGCGGGTGCGGTGACCCACATTGCAACCGACGACGGCAGCTACGGGCACAAGGGCTTTGTAACCGAGCTGCTCGCCCGGCATCTCGAGACCGAGACCCCCGATATACTCTACACCTGCGGGCCCGCGCCGATGATCAAGCTGGTTGCGGGTCTGGCAAAGCAGCATGGCGTGCGCTGTCAGGTGTCGCTCGAGGAGCGCATGGGCTGCGGCGTGGGGGCCTGTTTGGTCTGCGCCTGCAAGACCAAGAAGGCGGACGGCGGGGAAACCTACTCGCATGTCTGCAAGGACGGCCCTGTATTTGAGGCGGAGGAGGTTTGTTTCTGATGGCAAATTTAAAAACGACGCTCTGCGGCGTGACGTTGCACAACCCGTTGATCACGGCCTCGGGCGCTTACGGCTTCGGGCGCGAATATGAAAAGCTCTATCCGCTGTCCACGCTGGGCGGCATTTCCTGCAAGGGCACGACGCTTGCCGAACGGCTTGGCAACCCGCCGCCCAGGATTGCGGAGACGCCGGCCGGTATGCTCAACAGCGTGGGGCTGCAAAACCCGGGCGTGGACAAGTTTATCGGGGTGGAGCTGCCCTATCTCAAAACCAAAGGCACCGCGGTCATTGCGAACATCGCGGGCAGCACCGTTGAGGAATACGCGGAAATCTGCGAGCGGCTTTCGGAAACCGATGTGGACATCATCGAGGTCAATATCTCCTGTCCGAACGTCAAGGCGGGCGGCGCGGCGTTCGGCGTCTCCTGCGACAATGCGGCTGCCGTCACCCGGGCGGTGCGGAAGGTTTGTAAAAAGCCGATCCTGATCAAGCTCTCGCCCAATGTGACCGATATTGCCTCAATCGCCAAAGCTGTGGAGGCAGAAGGGGCGGACGCGGTCTCGCTGATCAACACGCTGCTGGGTATGCGTATCGACATCCGTACCCGCCGCCCGGTGCTGCAC
>CATNEU010000281.1 GCA_950097605.1 uncultured Oscillospiraceae bacterium
AGTCATAAAGGTTTTCATTCCGCAGAGCTTTAGGATCTGGGGAAGCGCCCAGCTATAGCCGAATACATCCGGCAGCCATAGATATTCGCATGTCTTCCCGAATTCTTTCCGGAAAAAAGCGGTTCCGTAGAGAAACTGGCGCACAAGGGATTCCCCTGAGGGAATATTGCAGTCGGCTTCCACCCACATGCCGCCCTCCGGCTCCCATTTTCCCTCTGCGGTTTTTTTCTTTATCTTCTCGTATAACTGCGGGCAGTCCTCTTTCACGTATTGATATAACTGTGGCTGGGACTGTAAAAAAAGATATTCCGGATACCGCTCCATCAGGCGCAGGACCGTGCCGAAAGAACGCTGGGCTTTTTCACGGGTATTTTTCAGCCGCCAGAGCCAGGCCACGTCGATATGCGTGTGCCCGATACAGGTTGCAATCACGTCGTCGCAGCCCGCATAGTCCTCGTAGAGCGCCTTTTCAATGTGCGCGGTGGCGGCATCCACCGATGCAAAAAATTCCGGGGAGTGCTTCACGCGCAGGTCCAGCAGGTTGATGGTCTCCTCCAAAATGGTTTCCATACGGATGCGGCGCTGGTCCTGCCCGTCGAGCTTTTCGATGATGCGGCAGGGAATCAGCAGGTGGTAATACAGTTTTTTCACAGCCGGCGCATAGCGCACGAGCTTGGCTGTCAGCCGAGAAAGCGCCGGGTTCGAGCCGCTGTAGGCCTGCAGGTCGATGCGGATTGTCCGGCCGCCTTCCGCCGGCCCGGAAAAAACATAGTCCTTGTGGTTGACGTCCAGCCCCTGCCGGACCGCGCCGTCCTCGAACAGCAAAAACTGTGGATTGCTTGTGTTGTCCCAGGTGTCATAGTCCGTTAAAAACACAAGCTGTACGGCCTGGCCATCCCAGCCCGCTGGAATTTCCACCTCCCGCCGAAACCAGCAGTGCACGTCCGCGCCGCCCCACCACTCGTTTTCTCCGTGAAACGGCTTCCATTCCCGGTTGTCCGCTTCGGCTTCCTCGGGGCGGTAAAAGGTCCCGTCTTTTTTCAACCAATCGTATAGCGGGACCGCCTCGAGCTCGGACAGCTCGAGCAGCGTTTTCGCGATATTCTGCGCGCGTTGTTTTCTATACAGCATCGTTTGCCTCTCCTTTTTCTCCATCTCCATCCGGCCCGCCGCAATAGACTGGCAGTCATGGGCCGAAAACAGGGCGCAGCCGCGCCATTTGGTGCAACAAAAAGGGACGCGATAAAACAAATTGCAGTTTTATTGCGTCCCTTTGAAGCTCTGTGTCAATCGGGGCATACAAGCCCCTTGAAATTGCGGCGTCCCCGCTTATTTGCCGAGTGCCTCTTGCACGGTCTTCACAATATTGTCCGCCGTGAGGCCGTAGTGGGCAAGCAGCTCTTTGGCGGGGCCGGACCGGCCAAAGGTGTCCTGCACGCCGATGCGGGTGACCGGAACCGGCGCGGTATCGCTGATGGCTTCGAGCACGGCGCTGCCAAGACCGCCGATGACGTTGTGTTCCTCCACCGTGACGATCCTGCCGGTTTCCCGCGCCGCCTGCACGAGCAGCTCCTTGTCGATCGGCTTGATGGTGTGTATGTTGAGCAGGCGCGCCTGAATGCCCTGCTGTTCAAGCTGCTCGCAGGCTTTCACAGCCTCCGCGGTCATCAGGCCGGTCGCGACGACCGTGATATCGCCGCCCTGTTTGAGCGTGACGCCCTTGCCGATTTCAAACGAATAGGTATCGGGATCGAACAACGGCTCGGCGGCAAGCCTGCCAAACCGCAGATAGACCGGGCCGTCGTACGCCGCCGCCGCCCTGACCGCCGCGCAGGCCTCTGCGTCGTCGGCCGGGTTGATGACCACCATGTTCGGAATCGTGCGCATCAGGGAGATATCCTCGCAGCACTGATGGGTTGCGCCGTCCTCGCCGACCGAAATGCCCGCGTGTGTCGCTGCGATTTTTACATTCAGCTTTGGATACGCAACCGAGTTGCGCACCTGCTCGAACGCCCTGCCCGAGGCAAACATGGCAAACGAGCTTGCAAAGACGACTTTGCCCGTCGTTGCCAGGCCCGCCGCAACGCCAACCATGTTCTGCTCGGCGATGCCGCAGTCGAAAAAGCGTTCCGGGCAGGCCTTTTTAAAGACCGCCGTTTTGGTGGCCGCCGCAAGATCTGCGTCGAGAACCACCAGATTGTTGTATTCCTGTGCGAG
>CATNEU010000282.1 GCA_950097605.1 uncultured Oscillospiraceae bacterium
CGGGAAATGCCGAGTCCGGTGTGAATGTGAATACGGGCGGTTTTTCATGCGCGAGGAAGTAGGGCAGATCCTGCATACCGGTCTCTTCGTTGCAGCCCAAAATCAGGCGGATGCCGCGCCGCATCGCCAAATGCAACTCCCGGATGCATTTCATAGCATAGAGGCCCATAACAGCGGGTCCCTTGTCGTCCGCAACGCCGCGCCCGATCAAATAGCCGTCTTTTTCCTGCATTTGAAAGGGATCGGACTGCCATCCGCCGCCGGCGGGCACCACATCAAGATGCGCGAGGATACCGATGGTCTCCTCCGCATCGCCATGCAGCAGGGAGCCCGCATAGTAATCGTAGTTTTGGGGCAGAAAGCCCATACGCTCCCCAAGCGAGAGCATATAGTCCAGCGCGTCTGCGCAGCCCTCTCCAAACGGTTTGCCGGGCGCCGGCGGCGCGGCGGTGCTGTCTATGCCTACTAGGCCGCGGATGTCCTCCACGAGCGCTTCCCGGTTCTGCTTGATCCAGTTCTCGATGGACTGGACCGGCAATTGTGTCTCCATGGTATCCCTCCGTATCGGTTTTGATATGCGGTCGATTTCCTTTCTAGTATATACCGGCGGCGGCAAAAAATAAACCGCATCGCGGAAGGCGGCGCGGCGAAAAGCGGGCTGTTTCCGTGCGTGGGGATGTGCTATAATAAGAATCAATTGGCTGGGGTTCTTTTTGATGGGTCCTCTGGTTTGCCGTTTGGATGTGCGGGGCGCTGTCTGAATAGCCTGTAGATTCATATATGCCGTCGATTGTCGCTCGGGCCGGCAAACAAAAAGATAGATGTGCCGATTGGCTGTAAAGTCAAGCAGGTTTTTGTAAAAAGAAAAGGGGTAATGGGAATGCGCTATCGCAAATTTGGGAACACGGGAGAAAAGATATCCGCACTGGGCTTTGGCTGTATGCGGCTGCCGGAGGTGGAACGGGAGGGCGTTTGGTCGGTCGACCAGGATAAAACGGACGAGATGTTGGGCGAGGCGTTTGCACTGGGCGTCAACTATTTCGACAGCGCCTATTATTACTGCCATGACAACAGCGAGGCCGCGGTTGGCAGGGCCGTGAAGCCCTTTCGCGAAAAGGTGCTGCTCTCCACCAAATGTCCGATGGGGGACGAGCTGAAACAGCGTGGCGACTACCGCCGCTTTTTGGAGACCAGCCTGCGCAGGCTGGACACCGATTACGTGGACTTCTACCACTTCTGGGCGATAAACCGCCGGGTGTTCGATGAAAAGATCATGGGAATGGGCCTGCTCGAAGAGGCGCTGCGCGCAAAGGAAGAAGGTTTGATCCGGCATATCTCGTTTTCGTTTCATGATGAGGTGCAGCATATCCGGCACATCATTGATACGGCGGGCGTGATGGAGACCATGCTGGTGCAATACAACCTGCTGGACCGCTCGCATGAGGAGATGATTGCCTATGCGGCGGAGAAAGGGCTGGGCGTGGTTGCGATGGGCCCTGTGGGCGGCGGACGCCTCGCGGCGCCCGCAGGGCTTTATGAAAAGCTCACAGGCAAGCACAGCGCGGCTTCATATGAACTCGCCCTGCGCTTTGTGCTGGGCAACCCGAACATCTCCTGTGCGTTGTCCGGGATGGAGACGCTCGAAATGGTGCGGACAAACGCGCGGGTTGCCGGCAATGAAGAGCCTATGGATGAGCAGGAATGGGCGCAGATTGCGCAGGCGATGGACGAGATTAAAAAATTCGGTGAGCTGTACTGCACAGGCTGCGGCTATTGCCAGCCCTGCCCGCAGAACATCAAAATACCGCATTTGTTCCAGCTCTATACATACTACAACGTCTATGGCCTGACGGAATATGCCCGCAAGGCGTTTGCAGAGTATAGGGCCGATCCCGCGCAGCATGGAAATCTGTCCGACGCCTGTGTCTCCTGCGGGCGCTGTGAAAAGAAGTGCCCGCAGCGGCTGCCGATTTTGCAGGAGCTGCAAAAGGTGGAGGCCGTGCTGGGCGCATAACTGGGCAGCGTATAAAAGCGGCGCGCACTGCAAGAAACGCGGCGGTGCACCCTTATATTTAAAAAAAGCGGCGGGAAGAAAACAGTTCTTCCTGCCGCTCGTTTTTTAAATATAAGGGTGCATCGTTCTATTCAATTTGCAGGCGCACCAGTGTTTTATCGTCGGTATACTGGTGGAAGGGGGGCGCGTCGTACTGCTTGG
>CATNEU010000283.1 GCA_950097605.1 uncultured Oscillospiraceae bacterium
GCCGCCGAGCACACGGTCGCCGTCGTAAAACACGGCGGACTGTCCGGGCGCGGGCGCCTTTTGCGGGACCGAAAACTCCACAAGCGCCCGCCCGCCGGGCAGCGGCGTGATCTGCGAAGGCACTTCTTTTGCAACCGAACGGATTTTCACGCCGGCACAGAACGGTTTATCCCGCAGCTTCTCATCCGGATAGGAGAGGTTTTCCACATATACGCTGTCTGCGAACTGTTCGCCGGCCCAGCCCAGATAAATTTCATTGGTGTCCGGGCAGATGCGGGTGATGAAGACCGGACGGCCCAGCGCAATGCCCAGCCCCTTGCGCTGGCCCACGGTATAGTGGATAATGCCCTTGTGGGAGCCGCAGGGTTTGCCGTCCGGCCCGATAAACACACCGGGCCGGGAACGGCCGCCGTTTTTCTCAATGTAACCCGCATAGTCGTTGTCCGGTATAAAGCAGATTTCCTGGCTGTCGGGTTTGGAGGCGCAGGAAAGGCCAAGCTCCGCTGCGATGGTGCGCACCTGGTCCTTTGGCAGGCGTGCAAGCGGCAGCAGCAGTTTGGACAACACGCGCTGGTCCAGCCTATAGAGCATGTACGACTGGTCGCGCGCGAGGCATTCGGCTTTGCGCAGCGCAAAGGAGCCGTCCGGCTCCTTTGTCACGTTCGCGTAGTGTCCGGTTGCAATGTGGTCGAAGCCATGCGCCTGCGCGCAGTCGGCCAGCGCTTTGAACTTGACAAGCGGGTTGCAGACCACGCAGGGGTTCGGCGTGCGCGCGTTTTGATACTCCCGGATAAAATACTGCACGACCTGCTCGTGGAAGGGCGCCGCTATATCCTGGATAAACAGCTCAATACCAAGCGCCGCGGCGCTCTCCTGTGCGGCGGCGACGGTTCCGTCGTGTGCGGGGGACATACGCAGCACAACGCCGGCCACATCGTAGCCGGCGCTCTGCATCAGATGGACGCATACCGAGGAGTCCACGCCGCCGCTGAGCGCGACGAGCGCCCGCTTGCGGGCCTGTGGGCTATTCGTGGCAGGCATCGCATTCACCTATCTCTCCGACGATGGGCGTCGGGTCGATGCCCTGGCGGGTATAGTAATCCGATATTGCGGCCTTGATCGCCTGCTCCGCAAGTACCGAACAGTGGATTTTTGCGGGCGGCAGCCCCTCGAGTGCCTCCACAACCGCCTTATTGGTGAGCTTGAGCGCATCCGCAATGGATTTTCCGCGGATCATTTCGGTTGCGATCGAGCTGGTGGCGATTGCCGCGCCGCAGCCAAAGGTTTTAAACTTCACATCCTCAATCACGCCGTTTTCAACCTTAATGGACATTTTCATAATATCGCCGCATTTGGCATTGCCAACCTCGCCGACGCCGTCGGCGTTTTCAACTTCGCCGACGTTGCGGGGATTGGAGAAGTGGTCCATCACCTGTTTGCTGTATACCATTTGGTTTGTTCCTCCCGTTCTATCATTGCGTCCGCCATAGCGGAACGAAAATATTTTTGAATTGCATCAGTCCGCGTTTTGTTTGTCCGCGACGATTTTCTCCCAGAGCGGGGACATAAAGCGCAGCCGCTCGATGATCGGCGGCAGCACTTCGAGGATGTAATCGACGTCCTCTTGGGTGTTTTCATCCGAAAACGTCACGCGCAGCGAACCGTGGGCAATTTCGTGCGGCAGCCCGATTGCCATGAGCACATGGCTGGGGTCGAGCGAGCCCGAGGTGCAGGCCGAACCCGACGAGGCGCAAACGCCCTTGAGATCGAGCATCAGCAGCAGCCCTTCGCCTTCCACACCTTCAAACGAGAAGTTCGCGTTGGTTGCGAGCCGTTTTTCGCGGTCTCCGTTTAGATGGGTGCGCGGAATTTTCATCACGCCCTCGATCAAACGGTCGCGCAGCGCGCGGATTATCGCGGCGCGCCCGGGGATATCCGCCGCAGCGATTTCCATGGCCTTGCCAAGCGCGACAATTGAGGCCACGTTTTCGGTGCCGCCGCGTTTGCCGCGTTCCTGCGCGCCGCCGTCCATAAAGTTCGGCAGCACAATGCCCCGGCGGCAATAGAGTGCACCAATGCCCTTAGGCGCGTGGATCTTGTGGCCGGACAGCGAGAGAAGGTCGATGTTCTGCTCCTTCACGTTGATCTCCACGTTGCCAATGGCCTGCACGGCGTCGGTGTGGAACAGCACGCCTTTTTCGCGGCAGATTGC
>CATNEU010000284.1 GCA_950097605.1 uncultured Oscillospiraceae bacterium
CAACCAAAAAGGGAGGAACCAGTTATGAAAAAGACAATTCAAATTGAAGGCATGATGTGCAGCCATTGCACGGGGCGTGTGGAAAAGGCGCTTGCGGCGCTCGACGGCGTTTCGGTGAGCGTGGATCTTGCAAGCGGCAGCGCGAGCGTTGCGCTTTCCGGGCCGGTGTCGGACGAGGCGCTCAGGAAAGCCGTGGAGGACGCGGGCTACACCGTCGTTTCGATCACCGGCGCATAAACGGCCTGCGGGCATGGAGGGAGGACTGTACATGAAAGCGGACAAAGGACAAATTGAGCGGCTGTTGAAGACCGCCAGGGGACAGCTAGACGGCATTCTGCGAATGGTGGAGGAAGACCGCTACTGCGTCGACATCATCAACCAGCTTCTCGCGACCGGCGCGCTGCTCGGCAAGGCGCGCAACCAGATTCTCAGCGCGCACCTCGAAAGCTGCGTCAAGCAGGCGTTCGAGCAGGGGGACGAGGCCGCAGCGGAAGAAAAAATCGAAGAGCTGATCCGCGTGGTGGAACGCCTGACCAAATAACGCCGCCGTGCAGACGCATTTTACGAAATGCGGTTGACCACGCGCCCCGGACAGGCTATAATGAACAAAAACAGCGCTGTGCTGCCATTTGCGGCGGCGCCGTTTGTGGGTTTCAATAAATAGGGGGGCGCACGGCGCTCCTGAAAGGGGCAAACCATGGATCTGAACAGCAAAAACATCAAAAAGATTTTGCTCATCATCAGCTTCGCCATCCTGCTGTTTCTGGGCTTGCAAAATTTTGGGCTTGTCTGCGACTTTCTTGTGGCCATCTACCGGCTGCTGAGTCCGTTTATCATCGGCCTGTGCCTCGCGTTTATCTTAAACGTGTTGCTGAAGCTGCTGGAGGAAAAGGTTTTTGCGCGCCTGAACCGGAAAAACAACAGGACTTGGAACCGGTGCCGGCGCGGCGTCTGCCTTTCCCTCACGGTGCTGATTGTGCTGGGACTGTTGTTCGTGCTGGTGTTTATGATCGTGCCGGAGCTGCAAAAGAGCTTTGGCATGCTGATCGACAACATTCCGTATTATACCCAGAGCGTGCAGAAGTGGACCGACGGCCTGCTCTCCTCGCTCAATATCTCGCAGGAGATTTTTGAGGATATCCGCGTGGACTGGGATAAGCTGCTGGGTATGGTGGGGGATTTCCTCAAAAACTTCTCAGGCAACTTTTTGAGCAAGACGGTGGACATCACCACCTCGATTTTCAGCGGCATCGTCAATTTCGTGCTGGGTATTGTCTTTTCAATCTACATGCTGATGCATAAGGAAAAGCTCTGCGGGCAGGCCAAGCGGATCGCGTTCGCTTTCCTGCCGCAAAAGCACGCAGACTATCTCATTTCGGTTGGCAAGCTTTCCAACAAGATGTTTTCCCGTTTTGTTGCGGGCCAGCTTACCGAGGCGGTCATCATCGGCATGCTCTGCTTCCTGGGTATGAGCATATTCAGTATGCCCTATGCGCCGCTGATCTCGACAATTGTCGGCTGCACGGCGCTGATTCCAATATTCGGCGCGTTCATCGGCACGGCGGTCGGCGCGTTTGTGCTGCTGATGGTCAAGCCGATCACGGCTTTTTGGTTTATCGTGTTCATCATTGTGCTGCAGCAGCTCGAGGGGAATATCATCTATCCGCGCGTAGTCGGCAGCTCGATTGGCCTGCCGGGGATTTGGGTGCTGTTTACCGTCACGGTATGCGGCGGTATCTTCGGCATCATGGGCATGCTGGTGGGCATACCGTTGATCTCGATTGCCTACTGTTTGTTCCGCAACACCGTGGCGGCGCGTCTGAAAGAGAAAAAGATCACGCACAAGGAGATCGAGCAGGCTGGCGAGGACTTGACGATGCGGTAAGGATGCAAAGGGGGCTCCCTTGCATCCCTACCGCAAGGGGACTTTTGGGTTTTGTTTTCCTTAGCCTATATTAAGTTTGTCGCTCGGGCCGCGAAGTGGAGTCTTTTGCGTTGTTCTTATTAACCTTAAAATTCATTTAGTTTTTAGTTCGTCGCTCGGGCCGCGACGGGCCCATCCTTTTTGACAGACAAAAAGGAAGCAAAAATCTGGTTAAGGGGTGCCGCTACCTTCCTCCATTTGACTCTACGCCGTATTTCGGATAGGTAAAGGGCGACGGCGCGGCGGTCGCGGGGAGTGCGCCGCTGGGTCGGAAGAC
>CATNEU010000285.1 GCA_950097605.1 uncultured Oscillospiraceae bacterium
TGTGACCAGGACGCCGCGCAGCTTTGCAGGACAAATTTTACCGATACCCCCACGTTCACGGTGACGCTGCATGAAAAGCGGAGCTTCCTGGTGCAGGCGGCTATCAAAGAGCTGTCGAGCGGCAAGGTGTATACAAACACGCTGTTCCGTTTGCAGTATGATTCTTCCAAACGCGGTTTTACGATTCATTCCTACTATAAATATCGAATTTTGGATAAGTCCTTTGTGTTAAAGGACGACAGCCGTTATTTCGTCTTTTTCCGTGCGTCCGATTTTAGCATCTACCAAAACGGCAGGCAGTTTACCGTGCGCTATCAAAAAAAGGTGCCCGGCTCGCAGGTGGCCTATTTTCTTGCAAACGCCGAAAACCGGAAGATCGACGCGCAGGATTATACGGAGGACGGCTGCTACACGTTTGTCTTGCAGGAGGTCCGCTTTCCGGTTTTCATCAAGGTGTTTGTGCGGTTTAATGGGTGCAGCACGGCCAGGCTGCTGACCCGGATTGTGGAGGACGCATCCGGTATGCCCGCGATCCAAAACGACTATGGCGTGGAGCTTCTCGACCAAGATCCGAACGCCTGATGCAAGCCCGCACGGCTGGCACAGCATGCGCGGAAAAACGGGGCGCCTGTGGAAATACGGTGGATTTGCCGTCTTCTGCCGGTTTGGAGGTTGACAACCGATTGCCAGGGTGATACTATAAATACTAACCACTGCACGGTGCGTCGTTTGCGCTGCTGCACGGTGGTCATTGCATACCGGTATCGAATATACAAAAGGCGATGACAGGGAACGTTTTCCGCATCACCGGCACTTTCAGAGAGGCGGGCATATGCTGCAAGTCCGCCGTGCCGCGCGGACAGACGACCGCCCCTCGAGTGCGTGCGACGAGCACGCCGGGACATCCCGTTACAGATGATGCGAGTGGCGCTTCCGGCGCAATTCGGGTGGAACCATGGAGCTTTTGGCGCTTCATCCCGTTGGATCAACCAGTGGGATGAAGCGCTTTTTTGCTAGATATAAAAGAGAAAGGGTGTTGGTGTTTATGCTGAACATTACGCTGAAAGGCGGCACGGTGAAGGAGTTTGAGACCGGCACGACCATAGCGGAAATTGCAAAAAGCCTTGGCATGGGCCTGTATAAGGCGGCCTGCGCGGGCAAGATAGATGGAAAGGTTGTGGATCTGCGCACCCCCGTCACGTCGGACTGCGAGGTTGCCATCTTAACGTTTGACGACGAAGACGGCAGGCGCGCGTTCCGGCATACGGCGTCGCACCTGCTTGCACAGGCGGTGCTGCGCCTCTATCCCGACGCCAAGCTCGCCATCGGCCCGGCAATTGACAACGGCTTTTATTACGACTTTGATCTGCAGGAAACTCTCACGGCGAAGGACCTGGAGAAGATCGAGAAGGAGATGTCCCGCCTTGTGAAGGAGGGGCTGGCGCTCGAACAGTTCGAGCTGGATGCAGACGCGGCAAAGGAACTGATGAAGGACCAGCCGTATAAGCTGGAGCTGATTGAAAAGCACGCGGGACAGGGCGAGAAGATCAGCTTTTACCGCCAGGGGGACTTTGTGGACCTCTGCGCGGGCCCGCACCTGATGACCTTGTCCCCGGTCAAGGCGTTTAAGTTGACCTCTACAACGGGCGCCTATTGGCATGGAGACAGCAATCTGCCGATGCTCTGCCGCGTGTATGGCACGGCGTTCCCCAAAGCAAGCGAGCTGGAGGCCCATCTGAAAGCTGTGGAGGAGGCCAAAAAACGCGACCACAACGTGATCGGCCGGCAACTGAAATACTTCTGCACCTCCGACTATATCGGGCAGGGCCTGCCCTGTCTGATGCCCAAGGGCGCCAAGCTGTTCCAGATTCTCAACCGCTATGTGCAGGACAAGGAGGAGAACGAGTACGGCTATATTTTCACCCGTACGCCGTTGATGGCGAAGTCCGACCTCTATAAGATATCGGGCCACTGGGACCACTACCAGGACGGTATGTTTGTGCTGGGTGACGAGGAGAAGGACAAGGAGGTCTTTGCGCTGCGCCCGATGACCTGCCCGTTCCAGTACTATGTGTTCAAGAACAGCCAGAAATCCTATCGCGATCTGCCCTGCCGCTACGGCGAGACTTCCACGCTGTTCCGCAACGAGGATTCCGGGGAGATGCACGGCCTCACCAGGGTACGGCAGTTCAC
>CATNEU010000286.1 GCA_950097605.1 uncultured Oscillospiraceae bacterium
TGTGCATCACCAAAACCTGCGGCTCGGTGGTATCGCTGATCGTAAAATTCGGCTTCTGGCCCAGCCAGCCCTTCACTGTGTCGTTGGAAACCTCGGTCACATTTTTGATACAGGCGTTTTGAAAATTTAAAAACTGCGAGCTGGTGCCCTTTTGGTAGGTCTTTTCAAAGACCGCGCCGCCCTTTTCCACGTTGGGGTCCACCGGCGGCTGGGAAGAGGAGGCCGCCTCGGAGGAAACCGGCTCGGATGAGGATGCGGGCGGCTGGGAAGAGGAAGTCTCCTCGCCGTCGGCATGGTTGGTCAGCGGCTCCCCATTGGGGTCGTCGAGGTGCAGGTTGGCCCGCACCGTCCGGTCCACAAGTCCAAGCCCACCCTCGGGCATCATCAGCCCCGCCGAAAAGACCGCGGCGTCCCCAAAAACGCCGCCCAGCGCCGGAATCGACGTCTTCACCGCAAAAAAGCCCACCGGCAGCGCCGCAAGCAGCGCCGCCGCACACAATACTTTGCGCATCTTTCTCTTTGCTTTTCTCCGCATTCGCAACATGATAACCCCCTGTTTTACAGAATATCCCGATTGCACATGCTTGTCATTTCACTGCCTTCCAGGCGTGGATGGGTTCGCCTGCCATGCTACAAGCATATGAAAAAGCCAGGGGGATTATGCCGCGGCGCTTTTTCGCAGGATTTAGGAGACGAGATAGGTGATGTCCTCGCGGGAGAGCGTGGGTTGCAGCGCCTGGTTGATCGCCAGTGAGACCACCTTTGCGGCCCGGTCGATCATCACGTCCACCTCGCGCGGCGTCACCATCATCTGCATGCCGTGCGGCGCCACCCGGCGGCGCAGGCTCTCGCTATCGGGGTGGTGGCTCTGCTCGAGCAGGTCGCCCGCGAGGGTCGCCCCATCCACTACGGTCGGCACGCCAACCGAAACCACCGGCACGCCGAGCGTCTCCCGGCTGATCTCCTTGCGTTTGTTGCCAACGCCCGAGCCCGGCGAGATGCCGCTGTCCGCAATTTGAATCGTGCAGCCCAGCCGTTCCAGGCTGCGGGAAGCAAGCGCGTCAACGACGATTACGCAGCAGGGCGAAATGTCCTCGGCAACCGAGCCGATAATCTCACTGGTTTCGATGCCGGTTTTTCCCAGCACGCCGGGTGCGATCGCCGCAACACCGCGCAGTGTGTCCAGCCCCGTCTGTTTCGCTAGTTCTCCGGAGAAATGGCGGGTTGCCAAAACCTGCGATACGGCCTTTGGGCCCAGCGCGTCGGGCGTGATGTCATAGTTGCCGAGGCCCGCAACCAGCACCAGCCCCTCTTCGGGCAGCATCTGCGAAAGCTGCTCCGCGAGCAGGCTCACCGCCTCGTCGTCGGCCTCCACGTTTTTGGCAAACGGCGGCAACTGCACCGTGATATATTTGCCCATGGGCTTTCCAATCGCCGCCGCGCCGTAGCGGTCGGTCACCTCCACGGTGGTAACGGTCAGGTCGCCATGCTTCTGCACGTCGTTGTGCACGCCCTGTGGGGTAATTTGTCCAGCAATCTCGCAGCACTCAACTGCCAAATCGGTTCTTATCACAAAACATCATCCTTTTTCTTTATTTCATTTAAAAAGGCCTTGCATTCGGACCAAAAAAATGATATGATAACTTGTACTGTCATAAACCCATAAAGGAGGTGTGACTATGCCAAATATTAAATCTGCTAAAAAGAGAGTAAAGGTTGCCAAGGTGAAAACGCTTCGCAACAAAGATGCAAAATCCAGCCTGCGGACTGTTATTAAAAAAGCGGAGCTCGCTGTGAACGAGAACGCTTCCAACAAACAGGAGGCTGTCAAGCTTGCAATAAAGAAGATCGACCAAGCTGCCGCCAAAGGTATTCTTCATAAAAATACCGCTGCGCGGAAAAAGTCTAACCTTGCCTGCAAACTGGGTTAGGTTGCTGTTTGATTGATTTTACTGGCTTTCGATAAGACAAAACAAGCAGAATCCCGTGTTGGCTGAAAAGATGGGCGTCTGCTTTTTTTGTCTTTTTTGTTTCATAGAAAAAACGCCGTGCGGGCATCGTTCATGTTTTGGCAATTGACTTCTTTGTGCGAATTGGGTATCATAGAGAAGGATACCAGTCCTTTGTTTTCGTCGTCCGGCCGTATAAACCGGCGCGGAACGGAGAACAACTT
>CATNEU010000287.1 GCA_950097605.1 uncultured Oscillospiraceae bacterium
GTCGCGGCCTGAGCGACGAACCAAAAGATAAATGCATCAAAAGGTTAAGAAGGACAAAGCAAAAAAGAACAAAGCCCGTCGCGGCCTGCGCGACAAACAGAAAGGAAGATGTCTCTTCAAGTTAAAAAACAAAGCAAAAAGAAAAGGCTGGTCGCGGCCTGCGCGACAAACTAAAAACTAGATAAATCTTAGATGAAAGAGAACAAAGCAAATAACGGGACATTAAAGGCAGGGCTTTACAAACCCCACTTTTTTATAGACCTTTTCGAGCGTGCGGTTGGAAATGGATAACGCCCGGCGCGCCCCCTCGGTATAGCAGGTCTCTAGGTAGGCGGGGTCGGCCGAAAGCCGTGCGTATTCCTCGCGGATTGGCCGCAGGTGCTCGGCGACGGCCTCGCCGACGGCTTGCTTGAACACGCCGTAGCCCTTGCCGTCGAATTCGCGGGCCACCTCTTCAAAGCTCTTGCCGGTGACCGCCGCGTAGATCGTGATGAGATTGTTGACGCCGTCCTTCCCCTCTGCATAACAGACGACGGTATCGGAGTCGGTGACGGCGCGCTTGCACTTTTTAATGATCGAGCCCGGCTCGTCGAGGATCGAAATATAGGCATTGGGGTTTTCGTCGGACTTGGACATCTTCTTCGCGGGGTCCTGCAGCGATTTAACGCGTGCCGCCGCTTTGGGAATCAACGGGTCGGGGATTGTGAAGACGTTTCCATACAGTCCGTTGAACCGGTTGGCAATGTCGCGCGTGAGTTCCAAATGCTGCTTTTGGTATTCGCCAATCGGCACCAGGTCCGCCTGGTACAGCAGAATGTCGGCGGCCATCAGCGACGGATAGGTGAACAGGCCCGCGTTGATGTTGTCGGCGTTTTTGGCGCTCTTGTCCTTAAACTGGGTCATACGACTCAGCTCGCCGAATTGGGTGTAGCAATCCAGCACCCAGGCAAGCTCGGCGTGCGTGCGCACGTGGCTTTGGATAAACGCAATGCTCTTTTGGGGATCGACGCCGCAAGCGAGCATCAGCGCATAGGAATCCAGCGTCTGCTTTTTGAGCTTGGCCGGATCCTGCCGCACCGTGATCGCGTGCATATTGACAATCGAGTACGCGCAGTCGTATTCTTCCTGCATCGCCACCCAGTTTTTCACCGCGCCAAGGTAGTTGCCGAGCGTGAAGACGCCGGTTGGCTGGATGCCGCTGAAGATCCTTTTTTTACGGGCGGTCTGCCCGGTGGTGTTCTGTTCGGTTGCACACATTGGTTTGTTACCTCCTCGTTGTTGCCGGGCCGGCCGCATGGGCGCACCGCCGGTCCCGCGGCCTTCCCATTGACGTGGAAAACCGCTCGGATGTCTTCTATTATAGTACGAAACGGGTGTTTTGAAAAGGGCGGCTTGTTGAGGATGCGAAAAGTTGGCGGCTGGAGGCTGTATTGCCGCAGGCGTTGTGAAAGTTGCGCAAATAGTACAGAGAACTTTTGGCGGATAGGAAGATGCCCTGCAAACGAGGCGAAGGCAGAAAAAACAGGCGGATTTTTGGAAAATCCGCCTGTTTGTTTGATAAACCGCCAAAATCGGTCAGAACTTTGTGATGCAAGCCAAAGGCCGGAACCCAGAGGGGCCTATTGTGGAACACCGTGGATCGAGCGGCCGCCCCTATGCCGGTTGAAACGGCTCCACAACTGCTTGTGGGCCAAGGGCGACTGCATAGCAACCGCTGGTGGAACGGCTGGCTTCGGGCAGACGGGCGGAAACGGCTGCAATCCTTTACCCAGATGTCCTGATAATTTGAAAATACTTACAGCGAATACGACATCCTTTTCCTTCCAGTCGTGCTATTATACAACTACAGCATATGCGGCAGCGCATGAAAATATTCCAACAGGCTGCGGACACGGCCCGGGACGGTCCGCGCTGCGATAAGATGCAATCAAAGTAAGAGGTGAGTCGTATGAGAATCAGAGAAGGGGTGACCCAAGGCGGCGCGGTTGCCCGTCCTGCGCCGCTGGCCCGCGGTCTGCGCGGGTTTTTAAAGCTGATGGGATGCACGGTGTTTGCCATGCTGGCCGGTACCAGCACCGTGCTGGGAAACCTGTCTCCCTTCGGGG
>CATNEU010000288.1 GCA_950097605.1 uncultured Oscillospiraceae bacterium
GCGGCGCAGGCGCTTCCCTGATGATCCTGCGGCTGAGCTGATCCTGGCAACGCAGCCTATACTCCAAACGCCGCCTAACGGCGGCGTTTTTTGCCGTTTGCTGGGATACGGAAAGCTGCCGGCCTGCTCTGCATGCGTCGTCTTGTTTTTTGGCCCAATTGCCGGTATAATGAAGCAGACGGCGGCATATGGGGCAGATTGGCTCGTCGCACCGTTAATCAGCAGTTGAAGAGGCGAAGGACATGCAAATCACCATCAGAGCCTATACCCCGCAGGATATTCAGCAGATGGCGGAGATCTGGAACGCCGTAGTGGAGCGGGGCGACGCGTTCCCCCAGCTCGAAACATTGGATGCGCACACCGCCGCCGCATTCTTTGGCGAACAGAGCTTCGCAGGGGTAGCCGAATCGGCGGGGCGGCTTCTGGGGCTGTATATCCTGCACCCCAACAATATCGGACGTTGCGGACACCTCGCAAACGCAAGCTACGCCGTGTCCGCCGATGCACGTGGGCAGGGTATGGGGGAAAAACTGGTGCTGCATTCGATGGAGACCGCGCGGTCGCTCGGGTTCCGGGTGCTGCAGTTCAACGCCGTTGTGGCAGCAAACGCCGCCGCCATACATTTATACCGCAAGCTGGGATTCACACAGCTTGGCACGGTTCCGGGCGGTTTTCTGGACAAAAGCGGTTGTTACCAGGATATCATCCTGTTCTATCATGCCCTATAGTTTGGAAGGTCCCGGCCGTCTATGTCCTTACATAAAATACTGTATATCAACAAGCAGCCGCCGCCATGGATCTTGAAGAATCCGTGGCGGCGGCTGCTTTTTATGTCTTGTGGAGAACTGCCGGTTGCCCTCCACTTCGCGTTTTTACACCTTGTAAAAAAGAGACGCTCCGCAAAGGCTGCGGAGCGTCCGGTAAGTGTGAAGCGTACCCAATTCGATCACAGGGTACGCTTTTACTATAACAAAAAACTGGTCACATGTAAATACATATTCCAGATTAGAATACAACATTTGGCATGCATATGCGCATACTTATGCGGTAATATGCCGAATATACCCACCTGCATAAACCTTGGGAGAAAACGGCTCCCGGTGGAGTGTCTCACACAATTTCAAAGCCGTTTCGCCCTCTTTCCTTCACGGTATACAACGCCTGATCCGCTTTTTTATAGAGCGTCTCAAACACTTCACAGCCCTTTGCCACCGCAACACCGATGCTCAGCGTGACAGGCGGACCCTCGGTCTCCAGCGTCATCTTATGCACCGTATGCAGCAGGCAGGCGCATTTATCCGCCACATCCTGCGCGCTTTCAATTCTGCGCATGAAAATGACGAATTCGTCTCCTCCAAGCCTTCCGATAATGTCCTCCCGGCGGAAATTGTCCTGCAGCGCGCGGGCCAGCGCAATCAAAGTCTGATCCCCAATATAGTGGCCAAATCTGTCGTTGACGTTTTTAAAATGGTCGATGTCTATGATAATCAATGCATTTGTATCCGCCTCGCCGCTCTCCTGCAGGCCTTGCACAATCATCGACCGGCTGGTGGCCGTGTTATATACGCCGGTGAGGCTGTCCCGCTGCGCGCGTTTGACAAGCAGGTCGCGCTCTTCTTTTTCCCTTTGAATATCCACCACTTTTCCCACCGCATATACAGACTTGCCAAACTCATTATTGATAATTGTTGCCTGCGCACGGATCCACCGATGGGAGCCATCCGGCATCACGACGCAAAATTCCGCCGATCCCCCGTTGTTTTTGCGCATATCCTGGACCGCTTCTCTCACGCGGATCGAATCTGGTTCGCTGGTTTTGAGCAAGTTTGCATAAAAATGGTCAATTGTCTGCGGCCCGCCAAATATTTTGGTGTATTTCTCCGAAAAGACCATCCGGTCCCGCGCAAATTGATACTCAAACAGATACTCGTTGGACAGGTCGCAAAGCTGTTGATATCTTTTGTTCTCAAGAGCAATTTTGCGGCTGATCCGGACCCGATTGTAAGCATACAGCAAAACGGCGCCGACGACGACAGCCGCCAGCCCAACGACCGTCACCGCAAACAAGCGCGGGTTGGAATCAATCAAAGTTGAAAG
>CATNEU010000289.1 GCA_950097605.1 uncultured Oscillospiraceae bacterium
GCAGTTCACAAAAAGGGGAAGGCACGACCCAAACGCCGCGCCTTCCTCTTTTTTAAATCCCCTAAACTTCCGTTGCTCTCGGGAGACTTCCCCGGTCTTTCATAATGAGCGGCGGACTGCCGCTCAAAGCAGCAGCAGAAAAGAGGTGATGATGCTGTTGGAAACCAGAAACCCCGGCGGCGTCATAGACGCGGCGCCGTCTTGCAGGCGCATGAAGCCCATCTTCTCATATGCGCGCGCCTTTTGCAGCAGCGCCTTTTCATCGGCGCCGAACCGGGCCGCAAACGCATCCAGCCGCACCCCTTCCCGCAGACGCAGGCCAAGGGCGAGAACCTCCTCGGCATCGCCGCCCTCTCCGTCCGCTATAAACGGGCTGCGGCCGCTTTCAACGTCCGCAAGATACCCTGTAAGGTCCCTGCCGGTATAAAACCGCTTGCCGCGATAGAACGAGTGGGCCGCGGCGCCAAACCCCACTGTGTCGTCCAGCCGCCAGTATTTGCAGTTGTGGCGGCTCTCCAAGCCGGGACGCGCAAAGTTGGAAATCTCATATTGCGCGTAGCCCGCCCGCTCAAACCGCCGCACCATCTCAAGATAGTACTCCCCAACCGCGTCCTCGTCCGGCAGCGGCAGGGACTCCCGTTTCGCGGCGAACGGTGTGCCGGGTTCAATGCCCAGCATATATGCGGAGAGATGCTGCACCTCCAGCGAGAGCAGGAACGCTATCGTCTCCCGCAGGGAATCCATGGTTTGGTGGGGGATACCCAGCATCATATCCGCCGAAATGTTGCAAAAGCCCGCCCGCTTGGCCGCCTGCACGGCGGACCGTGCGGTTTGGGCGTCGTGCAGGCGGCCAAGGGTGTCGAGCTCCTTTTGCACGGCGGATTGCACGCCGAATGATATCCGGTTAAAGCCCGCCTGGGCAAGCTGCGCCAGCGTATCATAGAGCGCGGCGGCCGGGTTGGCTTCCACTGTAACCTCACTGTCCGCGCACATGGCGAACCGCTTGTAAACGGCCTGCCGGATCCGCTTCAGCCGGGCCGCCCCCAGCAAAACCGGCGTACCCCCACCAAAGTACAGCGTGTCGGCCACGATCTCCTCGTCCGGCGCAAACGACGCAATCTGGGCGCAGACCGCCTCGGTATACCGCTCCATGACTGCCTCGGACGCAGGCATCGAGTAAAAATCACAATAGGCGCATTTGCCCAGACAAAACGGAATATGCACATAGATACCGGCTGGCGCCATCCCTCTTCCCTCCTGCTCTCCGCGGTGCAATGTCCATGCATGCAAACAGAAAATTCTCTGTTTTTTTCATGTAACTTGCTAAAACAAAGCAAAATACAATTAGTATTTTTCACGAATTTTGCAAAAAAGCACACAAATCCCCGCATAATGTTTTGACAAAACAACCACTTTGTTGTTTAATGATTATAACATAAAATTCGAGTTTAGAGGAGTCTATCAGTATGAATACAAAACGATCCATCACCGCCCTGCTGCTGAGCGTCTGCATCGGCGTCTCGGCGCTGTTTGCCGGCTGCGGCGGCAGCCAGACCAACGACCAGGGCAAGGACGCCGTTTCGATCTTCGTAACCGCCATGGAGCAATTGCACGACGGCGAGCTGAGCTTCAGCATGTCCGGTAAAACCAACATCACCGGTACAACGAAATACGACCAGGTGCTCTCGCAAAACGCCGACGTCCGGTTTGAAATTGAAACCGTCGACGTGATCAATCCCACGATGCCCGATAGGCTGCTTGTCAAGATGTCCGGCACCGCCGGCATCGACAACAAGGAGACCATGGACGAAAACAAGGGAGAAAATGTCGACAGCTATACCTATTATGAGGAAATGGGCGAGTCGTTTATGCAGCGCGACGGCGAGTGGACCCATCAGGGAAACACGCCCGGCGTCGACACCAGCACGCCCGGCTGGTACTATCTCGCCAAAAACCAGGATGAGGAGTCCCTGCGGAAATACCTGACCGACAGCAGGGTCAGCGGCAAACGCTTCGAGTTCACCCTTTCCAAACCAAACGGCTCCACCATCGAGTACAAGGGCAAAGTAGACGGGGACGGCAACATTGTG
>CATNEU010000290.1 GCA_950097605.1 uncultured Oscillospiraceae bacterium
TTCAAAACCCGACCGGACTCGACGACACCGACTCGAATGTCACCTCGGCGTATGACATCGCGCTCATGTCGCGCGAGCTGATCCGGCATGAGAAGATCAAGGAGTATTCAACGATTTGGATGGACAGTCTGCGAGGCGGCAAAACAGCGCTTGTCAACACCAACAAGCTTGTGCGGTTTTACGAGGGCGCGACCGGGCTTAAAACCGGCACGACCAACAAGGCGGGCTCCTGCCTTTCGGCCACCGCCACGCGCGGCGGGCTTTCGCTTGTGGCCGTTGTGATGGGCAGCACCACCAGCGACGACCGTTTCGCGAGCGCCAAAAAGCTGCTCAACTATGGGTTTGCCAACTGGGCCGTCGCGGTGCCCGAGAACATCGCCGAGCAGATTGAGGAGATCAAGGTCATCGGCGGCGTTTCGCCTTCGGTCGGCGCGATGTGCGACCCGCCCGAGAGCATTTTGGTGCCAAAAGGCAAAGAAGCCGGCGTGGAATATAAAATTGAGATGGTGGAGGACCTGCAAGCGCCGGTCGAAAAGGGTCAGACCATCGGAAAAGTCACGGTCAGCCTGGATGGAGAGACCGTCGCGGAATACCCTGTGAAAGCAAAAGAGGCCGTGGAAAAAATGACGTTCTGGCGATCGTTCCAGATTCTTGTCAAAAATGCCCTATCCATGAAATAATCCACGGATATTTGTCTGAACTGTACAAAACAGAATTCTCAATATGTAAAATACTTGACAATTATGCTGCTCTGGGCTACAATAGAAGCACAAAACACAGGGAGGAAGTTTCAATGGCAGTTGTTTTAAACGAAAAGTATTTAAAAGGCTTTGTCGCCCCGCACGAAATCGAGGCGATGAGAGAGCAAACACTCGCGGCGCACCGGACGCTGCATGCAAAATCCGGCCTCGGAAGCGATTTTCTGGGTTGGCTGACACTTCCTACCGACTACGACAGGACAGAGTTTGAAAGAATACAGAAATGCGCTGAGAAGATTAAATCTGATTCGGATATCCTGATCGTCATCGGCATCGGCGGCTCCTATCTGGGCGCGCGGGCGGCCATCGAGCTGCTGCAGTCGTCCATGTACAACGCGCTTAAAAAAGATACGCCGGATATCTACTTTGCAGGCAACAGCATCAGCCCGGCGTATCTTTCGCAGTTGCTGTCCATCTGCGAGGGCAAGGATATTTCGGTCAACGTGATCTCCAAATCCGGCACGACCACCGAGCCCGCAGTCGCATTCCGCGTTTTCCGCGAGCTGCTCGAAACCAAGTACGGCAAGGAGGAGGCCAAAAAACGCATCTACTGCACAACCGACCAGGCGAGAGGCACGCTCAAAGAGCTTGCGGACCGCGAGGGCTACGAGACCTTTGTGATTCCCGACGATGTGGGCGGCCGGTTCTCGGTGCTGACGGCTGTCGGCCTGCTGCCGATTGCGGCGAGCGGCGCGGACATCGGGCAGATCATGCAGGGCGCAAAGGACGCGCAGGACGCGCTTGCAAACGACGATTTCGCCGCAAACGATTGCTACCGCTATGCGGCGATCCGCAATATCCTCTACCGCAAAGGAAAATCCACCGAGCTGCTTGTCAGCTATGAGCCGAGCTTCGCCATGATGAACGAGTGGTTTAAGCAGCTCTTTGGCGAGAGCGAGGGCAAGGACGGTAAGGGATTGTTCCCGGCGTCCGTGGTCTTTTCGACCGACCTGCACTCCCTGGGCCAGTTCATCCAGGAAGGCGCCAGGAACCTGTTTGAAACCGTTGTGGACATTCAAAAACCTGTGCAGGACTTTTTTATCAAGGAGGACCCCGAAAACTTCGACGGGCTGAACTTCCTGTCGGGCCAGAACATGTCGGTTGTCAACCAGAAAGCCATGCAGGGCACCATCCTCGCACACACTGAGGGCGGCGTACCCAACCTGGTGCTGGAGGTCCCCGAGATCAGCCCCTATGAATACGGCTATATGGTTTACTTCTTTGAAAAGGCCTGTGCGATTTCGGGCTATATTCTCGGCGTCAACCCGTTTGAC
>CATNEU010000291.1 GCA_950097605.1 uncultured Oscillospiraceae bacterium
CAGGCGCAGTCCGGCTGTTACCGCAACGACAAGTAAAAACCGCGCACTACACGGCCCGCGCGTTTTGACGGCAGGCCGCCTGTGGCCTCCCTGCCGGAAAGCTTCCCGCACAGTTCGGATACAATGGTTACAACAGAATCCATCGACATCACGAGGAGGTTTGTCTTATGAAGTGGAAAACCACCGGTTTGCCTCTCTGTGCAGCTTCGGTTTCGCTGCTGCTCGGCTGCTGCTACGCCTGCATGCTGTTTTTGCCCAAATGGACGGGATTTGTGCCGGGCTTTGCCTGCATGCTGGCCGCCGTCCCGGTCCACAAGCTTGCAAAGGGCCGCCCGCTCGGATACATCGCCGCCATCCTGCTGAATGCGGCGGGCTCCGGACTGGTGATGGGCGTCTATTACGCTTGGCGGGGCGTGCGCTTCGGCGCTTTTGAAGCGGCGGTGGCCGCAGCCTGCGTGCTGGCAATTGCGCTCGCGAGCGTATTGCTTGCGGCGTGGCGGTATCGCAAATGGGCAAGCGTCGGCGTGGGCGTGTTGCTGCTGGTGCTGTTGGTTTGGTCGGTCGTATGCTGGTGCACGGCGGACGCCGGACTGTTCAGCCTGCTGTTTTTTGCGCTGCTGTTCGCCTCGTTTTGGTCGGCGGGACTGTTTCTCTCCTGGCGGCTCGAGCGGGCCGGGAGGCTGCGCTACCTATCTATGTGCATGTTTTGGGCCTTTGGCGTGATTGCGCTGGTGGTGGTCATTGTCCTTTCCGAGGGCGACGTCATTGGTGATTTTGCCTCGGGCTTCGGGCCCGATCCCCGCCCCAGAAGCAGGGGCTAGGGAGACATGCCGGAACGCTTGACCGGCTTCGAGCCAGCCTCCTCCGCGAAAGTTTTTTTGCCGGGGGCCTTGACAAATTCGGAACACGGGAGTAAAATAAGCACAAATCATTACAGCACAAACCGATGAGCAAGAGGAGTACGTAAAACCGGGTGTATCCAGAGAGCCGCTGGCTGGTGGGAATGCGGCAGCACAGATTTTACCGAATGGACTTGCGAGGGCAGCCAGAAACCCGTCCTATAGACGGGGAGTAGGCGCTGACGGGAACCCTGTCCGTTATCAGTGGGGTGCATATGGTTGTATGCAAAAGGAGTGGGCGTTTTCGCCAACTTGGGTGGTACCGCAGAAGCAAAAGCTTTTGTCCCTTGGAAATCAAGGGGCAAAGGCTTTTTTTAGTTTCCAAAACAGTTTGAAGGAGTGAAAGGTGCATGACAAGACCAACCTTCCCGGAGCTCTCCGGTTTGCTGGAGGACTACCGTGTCATCCCGGTTTGCAGAGAGATTTACGCGGATATCAGCACGCCGATTGCGCTGCTTAGAAAACTGGCGCGGCACAGCGACCGCTATTATCTGCTCGAAAGCATAGAGGGCGGTGAGCGATGGGGCCGCTATTCGTTCCTGGGGTTCGACCCGGCCTTGCAGGTCACGGGAAAAGGCCGCAACGTGACGGTGCGCGACGGCCAGGGGGCCAAAACCGAGGAAGCAGATGCGATGGAGATGATCCGGCGCATCCTGAAACAATACCACACGCCCCGCTTTTCCTATATGCCGCCGTTTACAGGCGGGTTTGTCGGCTACTTTTCCTACGAGATGATCGGCTGTTTCGAGCCGGTTCTGCGGCTGCGGCAGAGCGAAACCAACGATTTCGACCTCATGCTGTTTGATAAAGTCGTTGCTTACGACCACCTCAAGCAGAAAATCAGCATCATCGTCAATATGAAAACCTGCGAGGGCGAGGCGGGCTATCAAAAAGCGGTGCGGGAGATCGAGAAAATTGCCGCGATGATCCGTGACCTGTCGCCGTTGCCCGAAACGCCGGAGGCTCCCGCCCCGGTATTCACAAGCAACCTGACCAAAGCGCAGTTCTGCGAAATGGTGGAGAAAGCGAAGGCGTATATCCGAAACGGAGATATCTTCCAGGCCGTGCTCTCCCGCAAGTTTGAAGCGCCCTATGCCGGCGACC
>CATNEU010000292.1 GCA_950097605.1 uncultured Oscillospiraceae bacterium
CGTCACCAGCAGATCGAGCGCCATCCTGCCCCGCCGTTTTGGATCTGTTTTCATCCTGTGATTCCTCTCTTTCGCTGCAAATGACCGGACGGAGGGTTCCATCCGGTATGTAGGTGCATTTGCGCGCGGACCGTATCCGGAATACACAGGACAATATGTACGGGCTTAGTCCTGCCGGCCGGCCTTCTCCTCGCAGAGGACCGCGGCGGCAAACAGCTCGTTGATTCTTTCAACTGCACCCTTCATATATAAAAAGCCAAACAGCGACTCCACGCCGGTTGCGCGGCGGTATTCCGCCACGTCGGCGTTTTTAGGCACCGATGTGCTGTTGGCGTTGCGTCCGCGCTTGAGCACGGCAAGCTCCTCCTCGTCCAGTATGGGCAGCAGCCTCTCATAGGCCCTCGACTGCGCCGAAGCGCGCACAAGCTGCACCGCCTGCGCGTGCAGCAGATGGGCGGGCTTGCTGCCCGCGGCGGACAGCCGCTCCCTGACAAGCAGCTCGTATACTGCGTCGCCCAAAAACGCCAGCGCAAGCGGACTCATCTGTTTGGGGTTCTGTCCCGCCTGTAACAAGCTCTCCAAGCATAAACCTCCTTCCCGTTATCGCAGATACTCAAAGGCATAGCCGAAGAGCACAACCGTGTCTCCCTCTTCGATGCCCATTTCTTCCAATTGATCAATGACGCCGCTTGTGCGCAGCACGCGTTGGAAATACTGCAACGACTCATAGTCTTCCATATCCACGCCTGTAAGCGCAGGCAGCAGCCAAGGCGCGTCGACGACATACACACCGTCCTCCACCGTGATTTGCAATTCCTGCTTGCGGCCGGCGGCGATCTCCTCTTCAGAGAGCGCCTCTGCCTCATAGCGTTTGACCGGCGGCAGCTCTTGCAGCTTCCGGTAGACAAACCGCACCAGCTCGTCCACGCCCTGCCTGGTCGCGGCGGAAATCTCGAAAAATGCATAGCCCTTTTCGGTCACATACTGCCGGAACGCCTCGATCTGCTCGGGCGTGGCCAAATCGCATTTGTTGGCCGCGACGATCTGCTCCCGCCGGGACAGCTCCTCGTCGAAATTCTGCAGCTCGGCGTTGATCAGCTCGAAATCCGCTGCGGGGTCGCGCCCCTCGACGCCCGAAACGTCCACAACATGCACGATCAGGCGACAGCGGTCCACATGCCGCAAAAACTGGTGCCCCAGTCCCGCGCCCTCGCTGGCCCCTTCAATCAGGCCCGGAATATCCGCCATTACAAACGACTCGCCCTCGGCGATCTTGACAACGCCGAGCACCGGCGAAAGCGTGGTGAAATGATAGTTGGCAATCTTGGGCTTTGCCTCGCTGACAACCGAGACCAGCGTGGACTTTCCGACATTCGGGAAGCCCACAAGTCCAACGTCCGCAATCAGCTTGAGCTCGAGCAGCAGTTCGAACCGCTCGCCCGGGATACCGGGCTTGGCAAACCGCGGAATCTGCCGGGTGGCCGTGGCAAAGTGCGTGTTGCCCCAGCCGCCGCGCCCGCCTTTTGCAAGGATCACCGGCTCGTCGCCCGAAATGTCCGCAATGATGCGCCCGGTGTTCGCGTCCTTAACCAGCGTGCCGCGCGGCACCTTAACCACCAAATCCGCGCCGCCTTTTCCGGAACAGCGTTTGCCGCGTCCGCCCTCGCCCGATTCGGCCACGAACTTGCGCTTGTATTTAAAGTCCACCAGCGTGTTCAAGCTGTCGTCCACAACGAACACAACGTCGCCGCCCTTGCCGCCGTCCCCGCCGTCCGGGCCGCCGTTCGCCACATACTTCTCCCGGTGGAACGAAACCGCCCCGTTCCCGCCGTTACCCGCCTGAATTACGATTTTCGCGATATCCACAAACATGCGGTTCACCTGCCTTTTCGTTTGTATTCTCTGTCTTTTTGCCCATATTTATTCCATCCGCGTGTACATAGACGCCCCAAGCCAGCACATCCGGCGCGCGGATAGCAAAAATCCCG
>CATNEU010000293.1 GCA_950097605.1 uncultured Oscillospiraceae bacterium
CTGCCTAAACGCTTTCTTTTTTAATGCCAAAGATCATCCTTAAAATACCGGACAGAAATCTTGGACTTTTGATAACGACGACTTTCATCACAAAGCCTCCCCGCAGTTGTAGCGCTTGGTTTTTAAGCACTTTTCCACATCCCTGCAGGACTTTCTAGCAGCGCAGCCAGGCGATACCCAGGCAGATCAGTCCCAGCGCAATTGCAAGCAGAATGAACTTGAACGGGAACAGCACCATCAGGAACACAAAAACACCCAGTGCAATCACGCCGACCGGCGCCAGCCTGCCTGAAAGAAAGCCCCTGTTGTTGCAGCCGTTGTTGCATCTGTTGTTGCAGCAGCGCTTCATAAGTACACCGGCTTTCACCAGGGTAGCGGCCGTTTGCCGCCGGGAAAAACGAGAATGGATCTCATCCGCAAGGCATGCGGCTTAAAATGCGTTCCACGCCTTTCCCTACAGTTTTATTATACGCCGCGGGCGGGAAAAGGTTCCCCTTCTGCCGAAAGAATCACCAAAAGCGTGCCGTTTTCCACCGTTATTCCCGCAAAATCGGCCGCAAACTCGTTGCTCACGCCGAGCGGGAACGCGTTGTCCAGCGGATAGCGGTCGAGCGGATACTGCACGCCGGTCAGCGTGACGCCGCCGCATTTTCCCGAATAGGAAAACACCGAAAGTTTCACGCCCGCGCGGCGCGGCAGTTTGATGTGTTCGTTCTCCAATAGGAACACCTCGTTGCGCTCGTCCACGATGCGCGCCGTGCAATCCCGCTTTTTCAGGAAATACAGCACCGCAAGGTTGGCAATGCTGTGGTCAAACCGGCCGCCGAGACAGCCCAGCAGCAAAAAATCCCGGCAACCGCGCTCGAGGCCGTGCCGGACGGCGATCATGGTGTCGGTATCGTCCTTCTGCGGCGGATAGGCGATATGCCGGACGTCTTTGTATTCCTCCGCCTCCATCGAATCGAAATCCCCCACCACGAGGTCGGGACGTATGCCCAGCCGCTTGGCGTGGCGGTATCCTCCGTCCGCACAGATCACATAGTCCTCCGGCCGCACCAGCGCTGCGATAAAACGGTCGTCCGCAATCTCCCCGGCGGACAAAATGACGCATCTTTTCATTTCAGTTCCCACTCTTTGATGTTTTTTGCCTGCTCATACAGCGCCGCATAGCTTGCGTGCCGCGATGCGGGGATCTCGCCGCGCTCCACCGCGGCGAGCACCGCGCAGCCCTTCTCCCGCACATGCGCGCAGCCGGTGAAGCGGCAGTCGTATTGATAAGGGCGCATCTCCCGAAAGCAATCCGCCAGCTCCTCCTTGCGGATGATCTCACAGCGCTCCATGTCCAGCGAGGAAAAACCCGGCGTATCCGCCACAAAGCCGCCGCCCTCCACCGGATAGAGCTCGACATGGCGCGTCGTGTGCCGGCCGCGCCCCAATTTTCCGCTGATCTCCCCAGTTGGCAGCCCCAGCCGGCTGTCGATACAGTTGAGCAGGCTGGACTTTCCAACGCCCGAGTTGCCGCAAAACGCGCTGGTTTTTCCGCGCAGCGCGGCACGCACGGCGCCGGCCCCCTGCCCGCTGCTGTTGTCCACGCAATAAACCGCGAACCCCGCCTTCTCATAGATTGCGCGCAACTGCCCCGGGTCGTCCAGGTCGCATTTGGTCAGCACAATCACCGGCTCGATGCCGCCGCGCTCCGCAATCGCAATCAGTTTATCCAGCAGCAGCAGGTTGGGCGCAGGCTCCGTCAGGGACGTGACGAGAAAAAGCTGGTCGATATTCGCCAGCGGCGGCCGCACCAGCGCATTTTTGCGCGGCAGGATCTCCTGCACGGTGCCTTTTTGCTCCGGCTGAACCTGTATCTGTACAACGTCCCCCACGAGCGGCGTCCGCCCCTGTTTGCGAAACACGCCTCTTGCCCGGCATTCATAGAGACCGGTTTCGGTCTCCACATAGTAGAAAC
>CATNEU010000294.1 GCA_950097605.1 uncultured Oscillospiraceae bacterium
GTCGGAAGCCGCGCCCCTTCACAATCCCCATCCGTACCCAAGCGGGGACGCTTTTAAAAGGCTCCCTGCAAGGGAGGGGCAATTTGTATAACTCCCCTCTTTTGCAGCGAGCCTTTTTCTATTGGTCTGGATTCCGTTCCGGAACGGGGATTGTGAAGGGGGCAGGCCCGCGACCCTGCGCCATGTTCCCCGCGACCGCTGTGCCGCCGCCGTTGGCCGCGCTGTGTACGGCGTACCCGTCCGTTGGAGCGGAGCCGTTGGCCCTCTTGACTGAGTTTTTGCATCCTTTTTTCTCACAAAAAAGGATGGGCCGGTCGCGGCCTGAGCGACAGATGAAAAGATAGATGAATCTATAAGCTAAAAAAGAACTACAAAGAATATGCCCCATCGCGGCCCGAGCGACAAACAAAAAGAAGGTATGCTTTGCAAAGCATACCTTCTTTTTTCACAAAATCAATATGTTTGGTTGAATAGAAAGAACCGGCTTTATCTGGTTCCGAAGATTCTGTCGCCGGCGTCGCCGAGGCCCGGCATAATATAGCAGTGGTCGTCGAGCTTTTCGTCGAGCGCCGCTATGTACACCGGTACGTCCGGATGCGCGGTGGTGAGCGCCTCAAGGCCCTCGGGCGCCGCGATGATGCACATAAATTTGATGTTTTTAACGCCCTTTGCCTTGATGAGATTGATTGCGTCGACCGCCGAACCGCCGGTTGCGAGCATCGGGTCGATTACGATAACCTCACGTTCTTCAATGTCCACCGGCAGTTTGCAGTAGTATTCCACGGGCTTGAGCGTTTCAGGGTCGCGATAGAGGCCGATATGGCCGACTTTTGCGGCCGGGACCAAGTTCAAAACGCCTTCCACCATGCCGAGGCCTGCACGCAGAATTGGTACAAACGCCATTTTGCGGCCGCTGATCACCTTGGTTTTGGCAACGGCAATCGGCGTTTCAATTTCAACTTCTTTAAGAGGCAGGTCGCGGGTTGCCTCGTAACACATCAGCATCGCGATCTCCGAGGTCAGCTCCCGGAACTCCTTTGCACCGGTGTTTTTATCGCGCAGCAGGGAGATTTTATGCTGAATCAGCGGGTGGTCCATAATCAGGGGCTTCACGTTCATTTCGAGTGTCCTCCTTCAATTTGTTCCGTTTCTATCTGGGTTATCAGGTCGATTCGATGCTGGTGCCTGCCGCCTTCAAACGCCGTGTCGAGAAATGTATCAACCAGCTCGCAGGCAAGGCCGGGCCCGACCACCCTGCCGCCAAGGCAGAGGATGTTGGCGTCGTTGTGCAGCCGGGTATATTTCGCGCTGAAATGGTCCGAGCAGCAAGCGGCCCGGACGCCGCGCACCTTGTTTGCGGCAATCGACATGCCGATGCCGGTACCGCAAAAGAGAAGGCCCTTTTCATATTCGCCGGCAGCCACCGAAACCGCCACTTTTTTGGCGATTACCGCGTAGTCGCATGCGTCCTCTGAAAAGCAGCCGAAATCCCGAAACAGGATGCCGCGGCTTTCCAGATGCGCTTTCATTTCCTCTTTGAGCTTAAATCCGCCGTGATCGCAGGCCAAAGCTATCATTTGCCGATTCCTCCATTTGCGGACTGTTTCTTCCGGAGCTCCCGTTCAGCCTGCGGCAGACGCAGATAATCGGCTGCGAGGGCGGCGCTGGATACGGTTTGTCCACGCGCGAGCAGGCCGGCCGCAATACAGCCCACGCTGGAAGCGCGCTGCATCACGGTAACGGGGCTGGCCAGTCTGATTTTGTCCGATTGTTGATATAGCTTATTATAACACATCTGCGCGCCGTCTCCAACTAGAAAAACGGGGGAGCCGAGCGTTTCCAACTCGGTTTGCAGCTCTTCGATCATCAGCGCGCGATCCGGGCAGAGGCGGGAGAGCATCCCGTTTTGGCAGGTGAACAGCGCGTTGTACACCTGGTTGCAG
>CATNEU010000295.1 GCA_950097605.1 uncultured Oscillospiraceae bacterium
CGGTCGTGCGAACGTCTCCGTCCGGCAGGATGATTCCCATACGTTTAAATCCGTTCTCGTCGCTGATTGCACGCAGGATCGGCAGGTTCTTTTCAAAGGACAAATCCCCTGTACCGCCAATGAAATCGGCCAGATTCCGCAGCGTCTGCAGGTCCCCTTCAATCTGGTTTTGCAGCGCGGTCACGCTTTGGGAGCTGATTTCCGACAGCGTTTTGCAGGCCTCTTCCCGCAGAACCTTGCCCATATGCCAAACATATACCAAACCAAAAGCGGCAAAGGTTGCAAACAGCAGCAGAAAAACGCCCAGCGACTTTAAGGAGTGCAGTTTATCTCTTCGCACTTTTACTTTCATAATCAGTCCAACTGCCCCATTTCCGCCGGTACGTGGCATTGCTTTTCAGGTAGCGTCCTCTCCATGGCGCATCCCTCCATTGTAAAATTTATGCATGCAATTCCTGTTATTTCAGCATACGGAGACCTTTTTCGAGGCAGAACCCCGCGCGCTGCGTTTTTCCCTGTTTTCATTATAGGGGAAAGCCTAAAAAAACACAAGAAGGCTGCCGGAAAATCTGTGAAAGCTTTCACAACCGGCAGTCCGGGTAGCGGAAAACGGCCGCATACCGGCTTGACAACGCAGGCCGGATATGGTATGATTACCACAATTTCTAAAGGCAACACAGTAAAAAATGCTTTGAGGGAGAGAGTACGACCGCTATCCGGCCTTCCAGAGAGTTCCCGCCCGCTGAAAGGGAACAGGCCGGCACGGACGGAACATGGCTCCTGAGCGGCGTATCCGAGCGTTTTCAAAACGGGTAGGGTGCGACGGGTCCGCCCGTTAAAGCGGAAGGGTTTGCGGGCAGTTTCCGCGAACCTGTAAAGGTTCGCTTTGCGAGAAGCGGACAAACGGAAGTGGTACCGCGGAGCACAACGCCCGTCTTCCTGCGAAAGCAGAGAAGGCGGGCTTTTTTATGCGGCAAAGCGGCGCCCCGAATCAATTTTTTAGGAGGAATAGATGATGAGAGTTGAAACACAATGCATACACGAGGGGTATACCCCCAAAAACGGTGAAACCAGGGTGCTGCCAATCTATCAAAGCACAACCTATAAGTATGATTCGACCGAGCATGTCGGCAAGCTGTTCGACCTTTCGGTGGCGGGCCATATGTATTCCCGCATCTCCAATCCGACCGTGGAGGCCGTGGAAAAGAAAATCGCGGCGATGGAGGGCGGCGTTGGCGCGCTCTGCACGACCTCCGGCCAGGCGGCCAGCCTGATCTCCCTGCTCAATATCCTCGGCAGCGGCGACCACTTTATCAGCGTCTCGGCAATCTATGGCGGCACCGTCAACCTGTTTGCCGTCACGCTGAAAAAGCTCGGCGTCGAATGCACCTTTGTGGACGGCGAGGCGACCGAGGAGGAAATTCAGGCCTGCTTCCGCGAAAACACCAAGGCCGTCTTCGGCGAGACCATCGCCAATCCCGCGATTTCTGTGCTGGATATCGAGAAATTCGCGCGCGTAGCGCACAAAAACGGCGTGCCGCTGATCGTGGACAACACCTTTGCCACCCCGATTCTCTGCCGCCCAATCGAGTTTGGCGCCGATATCGTGATCCACTCCACCACCAAGTACATGGATGGGCACGCGGTGCAGGTTGGCGGCGTGATCGTCGACAGCGGCAACTTCGACTGGACGGGCGGCAAATTCCCCGGCCTCACCGAGCCGGACGCCTCTTACCACGGCGTGACCTACACCAAGGACTTTGGCAAAGCCGCCTATATCACCAAGGCGCGCGTGCAGCTCATGCGGGACTTTGGCGCCTATCCGTCCGCAAACGCGGCGTTTTTGCTCAACCTCGGCCTCGAGACACTTGCCCTGCGCATCGAGCGCCACTGCCAAAACGCAGACCGCGTCGCGCACTATCTCGCGGACTGCGACAAGGTG
>CATNEU010000296.1 GCA_950097605.1 uncultured Oscillospiraceae bacterium
CCTGATCGACAAATCCCAGGGGTTCCTGGTCATCGTGATTGCGGCGACCATCCTGTCGTATTATACAGTGAGTATACAAAAGCAGCAGTTGATCTGTACGGCTACCGACGAGGAAATCTGCAAGCTGCTGCCTCCCACGCTGCCGATCCAGGCAGTGACCAGTATTCTGTTTATCGTGTCTTTGGTGTTTTTCTATGGGCTCACCGAGGACAACGTGCGGCAGACCAAGCCCGGCACCAAGCAGCACGCCCGCAACCAGCTCAACCATCTCTCCAGCATTCTGGTTCTGATGGCGGCCATCATCCGCTTCGCCCTGCTGATGCAGAACGACACGGAGCTTGATACTTAAAAAATCCACCGGCAGAAACAAAAGCAGCGCACAAAACAGGTTTTCCTGTTTCGTGCGCTGCCTTTATGTTCAGCGGCAGAAAAAGTTTCTGTTCCCACCGCTAAAAATGGCCTTTGGGCTTGTCGATATGCGTTTTGGACAGTCTCTCGAGACAATACTCATATTCGCTGTTGGCAAACGCAGTATAGAGGATATCCACCACATTGAGCTGCGAAATACGCGAGGACATCGCGCCGCTGCGGAAGGTGGATTCGTTGGCCGCGACATAGATATTGTAGGTGCTCAGCTCGGACACCGGCGAGGGGCTGTAACGTGTAATCGAGATAATCGGCACATCGTTTTCCCGCATCGCCTTCATGCATTCAAGCACCTCCACCGTCTGCCCGGAATAGGAGACCACCAACCCCACGTCTTCCTTTGTCATGTTGCGCGCCTGCAGGAGCTGGGAGTGCCAATCGTCGTTGATGGTACAGGGCTTGCTCAGCCGCAGAAATTTCAGATAGGCGTCCCTAGCTACGCACAGCGAGGAGCCAATGCCGAACAAGCAAATCGTTTTGCTCTTGCAGATCAGCTCAACGCACTTTTCCAGGGTTTCAATGTCCAGCAGGTTTTTGGTATCTTCGAGTGAAATAATGTTTTTGTAGGTAATCTTGTCCACAATTTCCTGCATGCTGTCCGATCTGGAAATCTCGCGTTTTTCCTCGTTCTCGGTCTGCTTGCGCACCGCCAGTTCGCAGGTGATTGCGCGGCGGAACTCCTTATAGCCGTCAAACCCCACCCTGCGGCACATGCGAATGATGGTGGACGGGGACGAAAAGGTCTTTTCCGCAAGCTCGTGGATGCTGAAGTTGACCGCGTTTTCGGGATATTTCAGCAGATAGTCCACAATGGCCCCCTCTGCGGAACTCACGGCGTTTCTGGATTCTCTGAGCCTGATCAGCACACTTTTCATACAACTTCCCTCACTTCATAGGCGCCGTTTTATATATTTCTATTCTATTATAGCATAGTTTTGGCAATTTGTTTATGCCATTTTATGCACAATTTGAAACAGGATGCAAAGGCCGGCACCGTTCTCATCGATGCCGGCCTCCGCAATGCCACACAAGAATCTATACTAGAAAAGAGGAATACGCTTTCGCCATACGGCCGGTTGGGCTGCTTCCGCAGGGGAACCGGGGCAGGGGCTTCGCTTACCCTACCGCACGTTTCTGCGCTTTCTGCCCAGGGCCGCCAGAACGCCGAGAGCCGTCACAGCCAGCATGCCTACTGCCGCCGCACTTTCCTGCGTGCCGGTATTCGGTGTGCCGGTATTGGTCGAACCGGTGTTCGGTTTGCTGTTCTGGCCGCCGGTATTGGCGCCCACCGGCTTCAGGCCCTTGATGGCCGTATCCAGTTTCGCCGCGGCAAGATCCACAACAGACTGCTGGCTCTCATCCAGCGTTTTGTCGTCATACACCTTCTGGCCTTCGGCAGCGGCGGCACGCAGGGTGCGCACGCTCGCGGCGGTAAACCGGGTGGCGTCAACCGCATTCGCCTGTGCCAAAAGTTTTGCAAGGGTCTCGTTGCTTGCTACGTTC
>CATNEU010000297.1 GCA_950097605.1 uncultured Oscillospiraceae bacterium
TACACCGAAGGAAAAATGCGCGCACTGGTTTCCCTAACCATTGACGGAGACTTGGCGGTGCATGATATCAAGGTCATCGAGGGTTCCGAACGGCTGTTTGTCGCCATGCCGAGCCGCCGGGAGGAAAACGGTACGTTCCGCGATATCGTCCACCCCATCACGCCGCTTGCGCGCCACGACCTCGAGCGTGCGATTCTGGATGCATACGCTAGGGTCCTCGCAGAGCACGAAGCCGCATCGGAACCGGAACAGGCACCGGAAGCGCAGTAGGGAAACCGGGTTTTCTAAAGCAATTCATGTTCGCATTTCCATAAAAGCCGCAGGAAAATTTCCTGCGGCTTTTTTACATATATAAGAAATAACGAGAGCAGCCCGTTACGGCTGCTCCCTCGCCGCGTATACCGGCTGGATCTGTTTGCCCTCGAGCGCCTGTGCAAGCGCGGGCAAAATTTCGTCGAAATGCGCGACGACCGACGCGGGCTTTTTCTCCGGGTCGTCCTGCGACATCGGCACAAAATAGACGTTACGGCACTGCATCAACTGCCCGATGTTCTTGGCCGAAGCGCCCAGCGCGTCGTTGGTGGACACCGCAAGCAATACCGGGCGCCCGTTGCGCAGATGCGCCTTGACCGCCATGGTCACCGCCGTATCGGTGATGCCGTTTGCAAGCTTGCCCAGCGTGTTTCCCGTGCAGGGCGCGACAACCAGCGCGTCCAGCAGCTTTTTGGGCCCGATCGGCTCCGCCTGGTAAATCGTGTGGAGCACCGGGTTGCCGGTGATCTCCTCGGCCTCCATGATGAAGTCCTCGGCCCGGCCAAACCGCGTATCGGTCTTATAGGCCGTCTCGGACATAATCGGCGTCACTTCGTAGCCCGCCTCAGCCACCGCGCGCATTTGGCGCATCACCTGCACAAAGGTGCAAAACGAGCCGCACATCGCAAATCCCACTCGCAGGGCGCTCATGACGCAAGCCCCCTTTCGCGCAGAATATTGAGGATGGTGTCGCAGATGATCCCACCCGAGGAAATCGGCGCCACCTTGCCGGGCAGCGAAAGCGCCCAGATCGCCTTGACGCCCAGGCTCTGCGCGGTATCAAAGTCCACGCCGCCGGGCTTCGAGGCAAGGTCGATGACCAGGCAGTCCTTTCGCAAACCCGAAAGGATCCGCTCGTTGAACAGCATCGCGGGCACCGTGTTGACCAGCAGCTCGCACTTTTGGGCCTCCTGCTCGAGCTGCGAGGTGTGCGCCGCCTTGGCGCCGTAAATTTTAATCCAAGCCATATCCGCATATTTGCGCACGCAGACCGTCACATCCGCGCCGAGCGCCAGCAGCGTCTTGGTCAGCACCTTTGCAACTCTGCCGAACCCGGTGATGAGGCATTTGGTGCCGTGGATGGTGCAGGGCAGCTCTTCCATCGCAATTTGAACCGCACCCTCCGCAGTGGGTACCGCGTCTGCAAAAATGCAGCAGCTTTGCAGGGTTATACCGGGCCGGCCGCATTTGCGCCCCCTCTCTCTTTGCTGCGACAGACCTGTTCGCCATTCCAGTCAAAGCGGAGCGTGCCATCCGCCTCCGCGCGGACCTGCCGCACCAGCCGGCGGCAGAGCGCCCCCTCAAACCGCTGCAGCCCAAGCACCGGCTCCAGCGCGAGCCGGAGTGCCTCCAGCCGCTGTTTGTCGCCGTCCGCCCCGGCGGCCGCTGCGTCAAACGCCTCTAAACGTGCCGCGAGCCGCCCTTGCTGTGCGCGCAGGCGCTCTGCACGCGCCGCGAGCTGCTCCTTTGTCAGCAATCCCTGCAAATACAGGTCGGACAGCCGAGCACCCGCCTGTTTGCCGCGCACCATTTCCTTCTCCAACCCTGCACGACTGTCCACCGTTCCGGCGCCGGCTGCGCTGCGAATCGCCTCGAGCGCAAGCGTAAGCGCCGCT
>CATNEU010000298.1 GCA_950097605.1 uncultured Oscillospiraceae bacterium
CCACAATTTTGCCCCCGTCCACCAGCATCATAAACTGGTTGGGATACACATGCACAACCGAGCCGTTGGACACGGTGCCGGTGGTGCCCTTGCGGTTTTGGCCCCGGCGGTCCCCTTTTCGCACGGCGACGCCGGTTGTGAACACGGTGGTGTCCCCCATGTCGTCGGGTTCGATGACCTCGAGCCATTGGTCGGCGAACGTGCCGCCCACGGCGCTGCCGATTGCTTTGATAATGCCCATATATTCTACCTCCCTGCAATATGCTTGTCTTGGTTGTTTCTTTCTATTATACAGGGTATTAAAAGCCGCGTCCAGAAATTCATGCGAAAATGCCGCCGGGGCGTTCCGAATACGACAAAAGAGGGAACCGGCGTCCGGTTCCCTCTTTTTCTGCGTCGATCTCCATACTGGTAAGCTCTATGCCGGTATGGAGAAAGCAAACAGATGCGTTTGGGGTGCTTTGCCAGCCATGCCCGGCTCTAGATAGCGCCGTCCATGCACGCTTGCACAAATTCGAGCGGGTGCATCGTCTTTGTTGCGGTTTCCTCGGGGGACATACCCTCTGCGAGCAGCCGCAGAACAACCGCCTTCATGCTCTCGCCGACTTCGACAATGTGCCGGTCGGGGTCATAGATACGGATGACGCGCTGTCCCCACGGGAATTCCTTCACACCGTGGACCCTATCAAGCTTGCGGGCTTGGTTCTGCCGAAGAAACGCGTCGAGGTCGTCCTGCTCAAAGTAGAGCTCGAAGCAGTTGCCGCCGGACTGTATTTCCGCGACGGGCTTCTCGATATAATCGCTCCAGCTTTCCTTGGATTGCAGCGAAAAGCCCGCGTCGAATGTGATATTCGCGCCGAAGTCCACCACGACTTTGAGCCCGAAGACCTCTTCGTAAAAGCGTCTGGACGCTGCCATGTCCTGCACGACCAGCAGCGGGGATATGTATTTCATTTTGTTTCCTCCTTTGGACCATCCTGCCGGACTGGTTCCGGCGTTTGTCCTGTAATTTCTCTTTGCAGCTTTTTGCTCAGCGCGTGCAGCACGGTTTCGTGCGCCTGGGCGAGCATCTCCCGCAGTGTATCGTCCGGAACCGTCCCCTCCAGGGAGACCGAATTCCAGTGCTCCTTGTTCATATAATAGCCGGGGACAACGTCGGCATACTGCTGCCGCAGCAGGCGGCCAAACGCAGGCTCCAGCTTGAGCGTGACAATGGGAAGGCCCTGCTTGTTGCGGCACGTCATGGCGAACATCTTTCCCCCAACCAGATAGCGCATGGCTTCCCAATCCGGCTGATAGGAACGGCAGGCGCCGGGCAGCGAAACGCAAAACGCGTCGATCCATTCATATGCCATCTGTATTTCCTCCTTTGCGGCGGCGTCCGGCGGCGCCGGCTGTACCCAGTATATCGGAAAATTTATAGGTTTCATTGTAAAAATCGGACAGGTTTCGCCGGTAGGCAGAGGGCGTGACGCCGCAGACCTGTTTAAACTCATGGGTGAAGTGGGACTGGTCGAAATAGCCGGCTTGCTGGGCGGTTTCGGCGAGCGTAAGGCGTGGGTTCTGCACGAGAGGCAGGGCAAGGTTGATGCGTTGCAGCCGCAGCCAGGTTTTGGCGTTTACGCCCAGCACATCGCTGAAAATGCGGTTGAGATGCCGCTCGCTGTAGCAGGTTTCCCGCGCCATTTCCTGCACCGAGCCGGTGTGCCGGAACGCAAGCTGCACGGCGGCGTCGCTGCATGGCGGCTGGATGCTGCAAAGCCGCGAAAGGAAAAAGTGATTGAGCGATTGAAAAAAGTCCTGTACCCTCTCCGCCTTTTCAAAGGCCTCCCGCGCCGCCAGAAACAGCGGAGGGTCGAGCAGCGCGA
>CATNEU010000299.1 GCA_950097605.1 uncultured Oscillospiraceae bacterium
TGCCCCTCGGCGCTCTCTTTTTATCACCGCTGCGGATTTACGGAATCCCACAGGGTGAAGAACTTTTTTGTAGACAACTACGACCACCCCATGTATGAAGACGGTATAAGGCTGGTTGATATGGTTTATCTGAAAAAAGAGCGCTAGAATACCGTTTGCCGGGCCCATTCCTCTGCGTCTGTTTAAAGAAAGACGCACATCCAACGCAAAGGCATTCCACACCGCCCCGGGGGGCAGGATTATTCATAAGGAGACAGTGTATGCAACTGAAGAAAAACCAACTGGTTGATTTGACAATAGAAAGCGTTGCCTCGGATGGAAACGGGGTAGGCCGTATAGAGGGCATGGTCATATTTGTGCCGTTTACCGCGCCGGGAGACGTTTTGCGTGTGCAGCTTGTCAAGGTGCTGAAAAACTACTGCTTTGGAATCGTGCGGGAAATTCTGCGGCCCTCTCCCGACCGGCGGGAGGACGGCTGCCCGGTCTATCACAAATGCGGCGGCTGCTGCTACCGCCATGTGCGCTATGAAAGCGAACTTTTATGGAAACAACAGAGCGTGACGGACAATTTTAAACGGCTTGGCGGGATCGAACTGGATTTTGAGTCGATTGTCAGCAGCGGGCAGTGCAGCGGCTATCGCAACAAAGCGCAGTACCCCGTTGCGGTGGACGAGCAAGGGCATGTGCGCATCGGCTTTTTTGCGCGCCGCAGCCATCGTGTGATGCACTGTACCGACTGCGACTTGCAGCCGGCGTTTTTTGCGAAGATTCTGGACTGTATAGCGGCGTTCATCGAGGAAAAGAAGATCCCGGTATATGACGAGAAAACCCATAAAGGGTTGGTTCGCCACGTCTACCTGCGGCATGCGGAGGCGATGAACGAGACGATGGTCTGCCTGGTGCTGCGGTCGGCAAAGCTGCCGTTCGCCGGGGAGCTGGTGGAACGCCTGCGCGCTGTCTGCGACAGCCTGTGCAGCGTAGTCATCAATGTCAATCCGAGCCGTACAAACGTCATCTTGGGGGAGCGGTGCGTCACCCTGTTTGGAAGCGATACGATCACCGACGTACTCTGCGGTGTCAAAGTGCAGCTTTCGCCGCGTTCGTTTTACCAGGTGAACCGGCGCGGCGCCGAGCTGCTGTATCAAAAAGCCGCCGAGTTTGCGGATTTGCAGGGAAACGAGGTGCTGCTCGACCTCTATTGCGGCGCGGGCACCATCGGGCTGTCGATGGCACACCGGGTGAAACGGCTCGTGGGGGTTGAAGTGGTTGCGCCGGCGGTTGAAAATGCCCGTCAAAACGCGCGGATCAACGGAACGCAGAACGCCGCGTTTCTCTGCGACGATGCTGCCGGTGCGGTGCGCACGCTTGCAAAGGAAGGGCTCCAGCCCGACGTTGTGATCCTCGACCCGCCGCGCAAAGGCTGCGGTGAGGACGTTGTGCGGACCGTTGCGGCGTTTTGCCCGCAGAAAATTGTGATGATCTCTTGCAACAGTGCGACCGCCGCGAGGGATTGCAAGCTGTTTGGCGAACTGGGATATGCAGTCACGCGCGGCGCGGCGGTGGATTTGTTCGCGCGCACGGCGCATGTGGAGTGCGTGGTATTGCTTGAAAAAGCAAAACAGAGAAATGTGTAACCAAGAGTCCGCCCGCCCCGAAGGAAACCGGTTTACCACCTATAGGACAGAGCTTAAGCCCCGCACCCTCTGAAAGAAATAGGAACTTTGGTCTGTTCTCGTGCACGATATAACACGGCGGCGCTCCTGAATTGGAGCGCCGCCGTGCTTTAAAAGCCATTTGGCGAACTATTTGGGCTGGTAACAGATCTTGCCG
>CATNEU010000300.1 GCA_950097605.1 uncultured Oscillospiraceae bacterium
GCCGCCCGGCATGACCGGCGTACCGGCGCTTTCCAAAACGCCACGGCGGTTGTCAGCCAGCGCGGATTCAGCATAAATGGAAAGGGGTACTCTATGAAAAAAAGAGGCATGCGATTGGCTGCCCTGCTGGTTGCTGCGGTGTTCCTGTTTGCGGGATGCACGCGGCTGCAGAAGATGGAGGGCGGCGAGGCCGAGTTCAAACAGCTTGACCCGGTGGAGGTTGGCAGACAGATTGCGGTAATCGCAACGGACAAAGGGGATATCACCATTGCGCTGTATCCTGAATATGCGCCGAACGCCGTGGAGAACTTCATCAAGCTTGCGGAAGAGGGGTATTACGACGATACGCCGATTTTCGGTGTGGAGCCCAAGCTTGCGCTGCTCGCCGGCAGCGACGATGAATCGGGCGGTACGGGCAAGACCGTTATCAACAACGGCAAGCCGTATAAAAACGAGTTTAACCAGAAGATGTGGCATTTTTCCGGGACGATTTCAATGGCCAGCAACAAAAAACACAAGGCAGACAGCCGGTTTTTCATTCTGGGCACCATCACGCCGGAAAACGCTGTGAACTCGATTGTGGGCGAATCCAAGAAGGATGAGTCGCAATCGCCGAAGGACGTGCTGACCAACGCAATGACCGAAGCGGGCTTCCCGGAAAACGTGATCGAAAAGTATAACGAGGTCGGCGGCATGCCGAACTTCGACCAGGGCCACGCGCCGTTCGGCCAGGTTATCAAGGGGCTGGAGGTGGTCGACGAGATCATTCAGATTCCAGTGGATGAAAACTACAAGCCGACCGAATCGCTGAAGATTCAATCGGTAACGGTCTCGAAAGTAACGCAGGAAAACCTTGCGGAATACACCCAGCAATAGCGGCAAAGGCGGTTATGGGGACCCCACCATTCGTCCGGCGGACGGTATAAAAAACAGAAAGGCGATGAACCTATGAAAAAACTGATGAAAAGCTTACTGGTCTGTTTGATTGTGCCGGCGGTACTGCTGCTCAGCGCCTGCAGCAAGGCGCCGGCGAGCGCGGCCGACCTGATTCAGTTCCAGCAGCCCCAGAAGGGCGATACAATTGCGACGATGAAAACCAGCAAAGGCGACATTAAAATCCGCCTTTTTAAAAAGCAGGCGCCCAAAGCGGTGGAAAACTTTGTGACGCATGCGAAAAACGGCTATTACGACGGACTTTCGTTCCACCGCGTGATCGGCAACTTTATGGTCCAGGGCGGCGACCCGAACGGCGACGGCACCGGCGGCGAAAGCATTTGGAACAAACCCTTTGAGGACGAGTTCAGCGACGAGCTCTACAACTTCCGCGGCGCTCTTTCGATGGCGAATTCCGGCCCGGACAGCAACGGCAGCCAGTTCTTCATCGTGCAGGCCAACAACCCGACTTCGATGACCAGCGCGTATTTTGAGCAGTTGTACAAGCAGGCCAAGGAGCAGAACTGGGCAAACAAGAACTACAAGCATCCCGCTGCCGCAAAGGAGAAATACGCGGAGGTCGGCGGTACGCCGCATCTCGACCATATGCACACGGTGTTCGGTCAGGTAATTGACGGCATGGACATTGTGGACGCAATTGCGGACGTTGAAACCGACCAGAACGACAAGCCGATTGAGGATGTGCTGATTCAAAGCATCACAATTGAAGAGATGTAGGAGGGCTGATCCCTCTGGAAAGCAAAAGATCGACCCGCGGGTTCCGGCAGTATGCCGGAACCCGCGGGTTTTCTGCTTTTGGTGCGGTCTGCGCAGCCGGATAC
>CATNEU010000301.1 GCA_950097605.1 uncultured Oscillospiraceae bacterium
GGCAATATCCGCAATGCCCGCAACCAGCATGGCCGCCCCCATCAGCAGAGCCATCGAATGCAGCGTCTGGGCCGGGCTAACGATACACCAAACCCCCATCGCCGCAAGAAGCACCCCCGAAAGTATCCACAGCGGTCTCAATACACCCGTTCGCATCGTCTGTACACGCTCCTATTCCTTGTCCTGTGCGCCGCTGGCAGCGGCGCTGATCCCTTGCCGTCTGGTTTTCCATATCCGGTGTCCGTGCGCTTTTATACATCAACCGGGCCATTTCTCCACCTGCGTCACACACGGACCCGCTTTATTGTCATCATACCACAAAATACCCAGTACGTCGACCGCTTTTCGTCCTCCCGCTGCGCATAACCCGGCCCATTTGCGTTTTTTCACAGCCCCAAATCCCAAGAATGCGCCGGCAGCTTCCGGCGCATTCCATGTTCAAAAGACGGTTTCCGGCTCCAAAAGCGTCTGCCGGATGCGGCCGAATCACGCCTCCAGCGCAAGCTTTGCCGCCATATCGGTCACAAACCGGTCGGCGGTGACGCGCCACTCCTCCACCATCTCCAAGCCGGTTGCACGCACGGTGCGCGCAAAGCTGGTCAGCATTTGCAAACGCTTTTCACGGGCGCCATAGCCAAGCGAAAGCCCCGCAAAATACACGGGCAGGCGCGCCGTTTGCACACGCAACAGGCGTGCGGCGTCGGCCCGCACCTTTTGCTCCGCCCGCTCGAGCAGCGCGTCGTATTCCTCAAACAGCGGTTCTGTTAAAAAACTATCGCGCTGCACGGACGGCCCATCGAAAATAGAGAGCGGCGCGCCGCTCTCGTCCGCCGCGTCGTGCAGCCGGTCGATATAGGCCAGGACGTCCTCCGCCGCGGCGCCGTAATAGCCTGTACAGAAATCCTGCATCACCGCCTGCGGGTCCTGCTCCGGGTCCCACATGAGCTTTGCCAGCAAATAGCCCCGCAGCTCGGCAAACTCCCCGCCGCGTTCCCGGTTGCACTGGCTGAACAGCGAGCGCACGTGATGCTCCGTGAAAAACCGGATGTTGGGCGCGAGCACCCGCAGATTGGGAAACGGGCTGACCAGGTTTGCAAATTGCACGCAGTAGTCCCATAAAAATAGGTTGTCGCAGATATCGGCCCAGGCAAGCAGTTCGTCGCGGCTACCCTCGTTGCGCGGGCCGGACGCAATCGGCTCTCCGCGCAGCGCCTCGATGTTGCAGAGCATAATGTGCACATTCGAGGCCGGCCTTGTGACGAGCGGCGGCTTACGGGAGTACCAATAGGCCAGCGTGGACAGCATTTTATCCGGAAACTCCGCGGCCATTTTGTTGACGAACCACAGGATTGACCCCATCGGCCCGCCGTCCGCTTCATCGCGCGCAGCGCACGCCTCACAGCGGCAGTATAAATCGTTGTCGTTTTGGCTCACAGACCAATAGGTGCATGCAGGCTTTTCCAGCATCCGCGCCCGCAGGTTGTCCCGCATGATCTCAAACACCGCCGGATGGGAAAGGCAGGGCTGTCCGTTGGGGTTTCTCTTGCCGTCGATCAACGCGAAGTACTCCGGGTGCTCCTCAAAATAGTCCGCGTTGGGCAGCAGCTCCTGAAACGAGTGGCACCAAAAGCCCCATCCCTCGTGTGCGCGGGCCGGGCTCATCTTGTGTTTTTCAGAAAAGGTCTTGTCCTGGTACGCGCGGTAATACACCTCCCGGAAGCCAAGCGGCGGCACGAACGAGTATGGTTCCACCTCCGCCGTCAAATTGGC
>CATNEU010000302.1 GCA_950097605.1 uncultured Oscillospiraceae bacterium
GTCCTACGATCCCACCCGCATCCTGCACTACGAGCCCGACGTCGCGCTGCCCGGCAAAAAACCGGATTATTCGCTGATCGACGTATACAGCCGCATGTATCCCGCAACCAAATGGATCGACGAGACCTATTTCGGCGAGGGCAAAGACCCGCGCCCGCTGATTCTCTGCGAATACTGCCATGCGATGGGCAACGGCCCCGGCGACCTGGAGGAATATTACCAGTTGATGTACAAACACGACCGGTTCTGCGGCGCGTTTGTTTGGGAATGGTGCGACCACGCGGTGTACGGCGGCGAGGCCGCAAACGGAAAACCCCGGTACCTCTATGGCGGCGATTTTGGGGAATTTCCGCACGACGGCAACTTCTGCATGGACGGTTTGACCTATCCCGACCGCACGCCGCACACCGGCCTGCTCGAATATAAAAACGTGCTGCGCCCCGTGCGCGCCTATGAAATCAGCGCGGCGGACGGGGAGTTCGAGCTGTCCAACCGGCTGGATTTCACCAACCTGGGCGACAAACTGACGGTACAGTATGAGGTGCGCAGCATGGGACGGCTGCTGGCCGCCGGCATGCTGGATGCGCTTGACATACCGCCCCGGAGCAGCGCCGCCATCAAGCTGCCGTTCACACGGCCGGCCTGCGGCCCCTGCACCGTTATGCTCACCTATGTGCAGAAAAACGACGAGGCGGTCCTCAAAGCCGGCCACCTGCTGGGCTTCGACCAGTTTGTGATCGACGGCCTCGCAAATTGCGAGGCGCCCGAGGACGGCGCCGAAGAATTCGCCGGCAGCCCTGTGCAGGTGGACGAGACCGCACGCACGGCGGTTGTCAGCGGCGACGGCTTCTCCCATACCTTCAACAAACGCACCGGAGCGTTCACCTCATTTGCCGTGGACGGCAGGGAGCTGCTGGAGCGTCCCCTGGGCTTTAACATCTGGCGCGCGCCGACCGACAACGACCGCTATATACAAAACAACTGGCGTGCGGTGGGCTATGACCGCGCGGTCCCGCGGGTGTATGACATACAGATTTCCGAGGAAAACGGCTGCGCGGTGATCGAGGCGCAGATGTCTCTGGCGGCGGTATATGTTGCGCGGATTCTCACGCTGCACGCGGTCTGGACCATCCGGCCGGACGGCGCTCTGTCCCTTGTATTGCACTGCGAAAAAAACGCCGAAATGCCCTATCTGCCGCGCTTTGGCCTGCGCTTGTTCCTGCCGCAGGCGCTCGACACCGTTTCCTATTATGGCTACGGCCCGCACGAGAGCTATTGCGACAAGCATCACAGCGCCTGGCTGGACCGGTTTGAGGCCAAGGTCCGCGACCTGCACGAGGATTATCTGATGCCGCAGGAAAACGGCAGCCACTTCGGCTGCGAATGGGTCCGCGTGGCCGACGCGGCGGGCGCGGGCCTGCTGGTCACAGCCGGCGAACGCTTCTCCTTTTCGGCCTCGCCCTACACCCAGGAGGCGCTGGAGTCCGCCAAGCACAACTTCGAGCTGGACGAAAGCGGCTGCACCGTGCTCTGCCTGGACTTTATGCAGAGCGGCGTGGGCTCGAACAGTTGCGGCCCCGAGCTGCTCGAACCCTACCGCTGCGATTTTGATACGGCGGATTTCCGCATGACAATCCGACCCTGCGGGCCGGATAGACAATAAACGCGGGCGATTGGGACTATACTGGTCTATGAAGGGCGGGAAACCGCCTGTCCGCCCAAATCCGAAACCGGAACGCACGGCCAGGCGG
>CATNEU010000303.1 GCA_950097605.1 uncultured Oscillospiraceae bacterium
GCCGTACATAACGGCGCAGCAGGTCTGGGTGGACATTGCCGGTTTTGGGATAATAGGCGATCCCCGCAATATCCTGCAAGACAAGTTTCTGCAAAACCTCCCTGCCGCGCGCACCATCACCATCCCCTGTGATGGTGATGGAAAGATAGCCGCCCTGCTGTTCCAGCGCGCGATTTGCCGCCTGAAACACCCCGCTGATACCACCCTTGGACACATCAAACGGCAACACCAGTGCAAACTGGCGGCTCTGTCCGGGGCCTCCGGCGGCCGCACCGGTGGAAACAAAGCTGCCCGCTCCGCGCCGGCGGTACAAAATCCCCCGGCTCTCGAGCTCGGTAATCGCCCGCTTTGCGGTGATGCGGCTCACCTGATATTGTTCCATCAATTGTTTCTCGGTGCAAAGGGGCTTATCCGCGGCGTACGCGCGCGCATGGATCCGCTGCATAAGGTCGTCGATAATCACCTGATAGAGCGCCTTTTTGGCTCCCTGCCCGTCCGGAGCATTCATAGCCGCCGCCTCCCCTCTTCTTTCCACTCCTGTGCGGGTAGTTAGAGCCGCACAAAACCGTGTGTCACTAACAAAATAATATAGCAAACAACCGGTTATTGTCAAGGATTCCACTTCTTTTCGCCATTTAACACCCATTGAACACTCGATGCCGGCGGGTTGGCCTTTTAAACCAAGCCAAGGAAACGCGCTGTGCGGATATTTTTAAAAAAACATGCAGAAATATCTTGACAGGACGGGCTGTTCGCACTATATTGTATATGATATATCAAACTTATATCCGGGAGAATGGTAACCAAGGGTTCCATTTGCTTCCGGCAGAAACTCCGGCCATGCGCAGCCCGAGTATCCCTTTTCAACAATTCTGTGGCCGCGGCGCAGCGGCGGATTGGATGGACCAAGTATGGAAAAAAAGACTGCACACATTGTATCGCACTCCCACTGGGACAGAGAATGGTATATGTCCTTCGAGCAGCACCGTATGAAGCTCGTCAAGCTGATCGACGACCTGCTCGAGCTGTTTGAAAGCGGCAGCGGCTTCTCCAGCTTTTTTCTCGACGGGCAGACCATCGCGCTGGAAGACTATCTGGAAATTCGCCCCGAAAACCGCGCAAAGCTTGCAAAATATATCCAGGAAGGCCGCCTGTTTGTGGGTCCCTGGTATATTTTGCAGGATGAGTTCCTCACGAGCAGCGAATCCAATATCCGAAACCTGCTGGTGGGCATCAAACAGGCGGAAGAATTCGGAAAAGTCAGCATGTTCGGCTATTTCCCGGACGCCTTCGGAAACGCGGGGCAGATGCCGCAGATTTTGAAGCAGGCCGGTATGGAGGCCGCGTTCTTCGGACGCGGCGTCAAACCCGTGGGGTTTGACAACAAAGTGGAAAATACGGGCGACTATGAATCCATCTTTTCCGAGATGCTCTGGCAGTCGCCGGACGGCTCCTCCCTTCTCGGCGTGCTGTTCGCCAATTGGTACTGCAACGGCATGGAGGTGCCGGTGGACGAGGAGCAAGCCAAAGCCTATTGGAGCAAGCGCATCCCAGACGCCGAAACATTCGCCTCGTCGGGCCACCTGCTGTTTATGAACGGATGCGACCACCAGCCCGTGCAGAAGGATCTCCCGCAGGCAATCGAAACCGCCAAGAAACTCTTTCCGGAGGTGGACTTCCGCCATTCGAGCCTCGACGCATTTGTCAAAGGCGTCAAGCAAGCGCAG
>CATNEU010000304.1 GCA_950097605.1 uncultured Oscillospiraceae bacterium
TCTCGTCGCGTTCGGCGAGGTCGGCCTAGCGGGCGAGCTGCGCAGCGTCTCGCAGCTCCAGGCGCGCGTCAATGAAGCGGCGCGCCTGGGCTTTACACGCTGCATCCTCCCCAAACAGGGGATGAAGGGCCTGCGCACGCCGCCCAGCTCCGAAATCGAAATTCTGGCCGTGCGCAATATAAGCGAGGCCCTTTCTGTTTTAAGATAAGCGCTTTTCAGCGTGGTTTATGAAAGTATTGCAGGCGGCGGCCCGGAAGATTCCGGGCCGCCATTTTGCTGTCCATCGTCCGCCTCCCTCTCATAAAAAAGGCATCCGTCATCCGGCGAACCCGTGATGTTGGTTGCACCCTCCCGCACGCAATAGCCGTCCTTTTGATACCGGCATCTTTGATCACAGTTGATCAGATTCATCTGCTTCCTCCATTTCCGCCGAAAAACACATCCGGCAGTTGATTTTTATTGAAAGAAGGCAGCATTTTATGCGCCATTCTCACCATCTATTCTCATCGAGCTTCCAAAGCGCAGAACGCTTTGAAGGAATCGTCTCCGGCAGCGGGACCATGGGCAAGCATATCTTTTGGGGGTGCGTTGAACGCCTATAAACGTCAGCCTGCATTGCTTTCCCTTTGTATCATGGCCTGCGTGCGTTTGGGTATGCGCCGGTTTTACCATTACTGTTCCAAATTTACGGTGCAAATATTCCGCAAAAAATCATCCGCGCCCCCAACATAAATTCCTGCAATTCAGATACACTAAAAACAGTGCCAAGTAAAACACAGCGGAGGGAACAAAATTGAAAAAAAGAGTGGTTCTATTGCTTTTAACCGCGGCGTTTATGATCGTCTGCGCGATTGCTCCATACATCGCACTTGCCGCAGTGCCCAACGTATCCATTGCAGTACCGCAAAAAACCGTTATCAGCGATATCGTCAACTGCAGCGGGAACATAGAACAGGCAGACGAGAAAAGCCTCACGATGAACGTACCTCTTGTCGCTTCCAGCATCCACTATGAAGTGGGAGACACTGTGTCCAAAGGGGATGTGATTGCGACAATCGACCAACAGGAGTCCATCAAACAGTTGAGCGCCAGCCAATCGGAACTCTCAGATAGCTACATGGGGGTTCCCAAAGAGGTAATCGAGGCGGCGCTTGCGGGCAAGGCCACCGAAGAACAGATTGAAAAAGAGCTTCCCAAGCAGATCCTTTCTCCCGGCAACGGAGTCATTACGGATATCAACCTCAAATACAACCAGGCCAATGACCCAACGCGTCCCGTGGTGACTGTCAGCGCCAGCGAGGGCCTGGTTGCGCGCGTTTCGGTGGGCGAAGCCAACATCTCCAAAATTAAGGAGGGAAACCGGGCGGTGATCACCGGGACGGCCTTCGAGGATATCTATTACACCGCGACGGTGAAGAAAGTGTATCCGACCGCGCGTAAAAACGGCTATTCTACCTCAGGCGAGGTGGTTGTGGACGTGCTGCTGCAAATCGACAACCCCGACGCCAACTTGCGCGCGGGCTATTCCGCCAGCGCTAAAATCGACGTCTCGGATGGAACGGAATCCTGTATCATTCCCTATAGCGCCGTCCGACAGGACGAGTCCAACCAGGAATACGTCTATGTGTATGAAAACGGACGCGCCATCAAGCGTCCCGTGAAAACCGGCCGTGAATTTTCAGAGGTCTGTGAGGTTCTCAAAGGCGTAACCGAAGATGACGTCCTC
>CATNEU010000305.1 GCA_950097605.1 uncultured Oscillospiraceae bacterium
GCATGCCGAGTACAAGGAAGATCAAAAGAGTGGGGATGCCAAACCGGTAGAGCAGTTTGCTGGATATCACGCAGAGCAGCAGCACGGCCGCAATCATCATCATCATTTGGAGCATGGGGTTCCCCCTTTCGTAAACACATAAAAGTCAAGCGGCTATTGGGTGGTTGGCAAGGCCTATACAGATACATTTTATGGTAGTATTTTAGCATAGATGGCGCCTGCGTGCAAATACCATACAAGATATGGGCGAAATGGTGTGCAATACCGGCCGGGGCCATCCCGGTTTGCGAACAGCGGTAAGCCCTTCTTGCATAAGTATACCATGGATTTGCATATCCGTGCAAACCTCGCGTTGACAACCCGCGCCCGGCGCTTTATAATGACGGTAGGATTTTCAAGAGGCTGCTGAAAAACCGCCGCCGGGACAGCCTTGTGCGCCTGGCGGCAGGAGCGCCCGGCCTATTGTCCGGGCACGAGGAGGAAAAAGGGTATGTTTACAGTGGATCATGTTACCAAACGGTATGGAAAGGTCACGGCGAACGACGACATCAGCTTTTCGGTTAGGGACGGCGAAATTGCCGTGCTGCTGGGTCCGAACGGCGCGGGCAAATCGACGATTATCAAATGCATTGCCGGCCTTCTGCGCTTTGAGGGCGATATCACAGTTTGCGGTTTCCCCAATAAATCCATCGAGGCCAAAAGGGCGCTGGGATATATTCCCGAAATGCCCGCCGTATATGACTTGTTGACGGTGGAAGAGCATTTGGAATTCATTGCGAGGGCCTATGGACTGGGTGCGGAGGACAGGGAATACGGCCGCTCGTTGATGGAGCGGTTTGAACTGCTGGATAAAAAGGACAAATTGGGAAAGGAGCTCTCCAAGGGGATGCAGCAGAAGCTCAGTATCTGCTGTGCCATCCTGCACCGACCGCGCGTGGCAATTTTCGACGAGCCGATGGTCGGCCTGGACCCGCACGCGATTAAGGCGCTCAAGGAGCTGTTTGCGGAGCTGAAGGCGGGCGGCGCGTCGGTGCTCATCAGCACCCATATGCTCGACAGCGTCGAGGATTATTGGGACGTCGCCCACATCATGGTGGGCGGTTCGTTTGCCGCAACCCGGCGAAACGGCCGCGGCGGAGATGAGTCCCGCTCGCTGGAGGAGCTGTTTTTCCAGATCACCGAGAGGCCGGGTGAGCGGGTATGAGAGCGCTGGCCTATTTGTTCTTAACCACCATCAAAAACTCGATTAAGGAGCTCAAAAAGAACCCGGGTAAGCTGGTGCTGGTGATTGTGTTCGCCGTGCTGCTCGGCGTCGCGCTGGTCAGCGGAACAGCCGGGCCGCCGTCTCCAGAAACGGGCTACCGGGAGATGGGCGAGCTGTATGCGATTGTCTTCGCGCTGTATATCGTCTCGTTCTATTTGGGCAGCATGAAGGGCCTGAGTTCCGGCGCCAGCTTTTATTCCATGGCGGACGTGAGCCATCTGTTCCTCGCGCCCATCTCGCCGCGCCGCATTTTGATTTACGGCCTGGTGAAGCAGATGGGAACTACGATCTGGATTGGCTTTTTCCTGCTGTTTCAATATGGCTGGCTGTCGAACACCTATGGGCTGTCGTTCGGAGGGCTGATCGCCATTCTGCTGGGCTTTTCGGCTGTGGTGTTCTGCGCACAGGTCACGGCCATGGCGATCTATTCCTATTCGAGTGGCAGTGAGAGCCGCAGGAAG
>CATNEU010000306.1 GCA_950097605.1 uncultured Oscillospiraceae bacterium
GGGCGGGGTGCGCATGGCCTTTGAGCTGGTGGAGCGGGAAGCCCGGCGTTTGGGCTTGGAGCTGGTCCGCTTGACGGTCAACAAGCACAACACCCATGCCGCTGACATATACCGGCACTATGGGTATGGGGTGACAGACAGCGTGACCACAGATATTGGGCATGGCTATGTGATGGACGACTATATTATGGAGCTGCCGGTGTAGCTGTCCGCCGTGCTTTGGGGGCGCGGAAAAGGGCAGAGCCGCCTATTGTACGCAGCTCCGCCCCAATGCAAGGCCCTTCTATTTTCTTGTATACTCCAGCATAATAAGCTGTTTGCCGTTCGGCAGGGATAGGCGGTCTGTTCCCGTGTGCTCCATACCAGCCGCTGCAAGCGCGGCTGTCAGTTCCTGCGCGTCGATGTCTGTGTGGATTGACGAGATGCCGGCGAAGGCCTCCGCATACGGGGAGGCCGAAACAAACGCCTCACCGGCGTTTTGCTGGAGCACACAGGAGAGATAGCGCGGGCGGCGGCGGGCAATATGCCCTGCAAAGGTGGGGATTCCAATGTATTCCACGAGCAGGTTGGCGATGAAAAGCTCCGCGTCCGGCAGGTCGACCCGCGGGTCGGAGAGATCGGCGCGCTGCAAAACCAGCCGGTCCCCCAGCGCCGCATACCGGGCCGCGCACCGGTCCAGATACGCTTGGCTGACGTCGATTCCATAGACCTTTTGGATGCCGGGGCCGATGTGCGCAAGGCCGTTCCCGCCCGCGACGCCCAGTATGCAGACCGTCCGCACCGGATGCGACGCAAGCTGCCGTTTGGTCAGCGCCGAGAGCGCCTGTAGTTGTCCGACCTGCGAAAGCGCCATGTGCGCCTCGTAATCCGCGAGCGGAACCGACTCCCACGGATTTTGGGGCGAAGGCTGTGCGCGGTCCGCCGCTGGTTTACCGGCGCCCGTCATGAATGCCTGTCGGCCAGAAGACCCCGGCATTCCGGGTGTTTCTCGAACCATTTGACGGCATAGGAGCAGGTGGGCCGCACCTTTTTGCCGTCGGCTTGCAGCTTTTGCACGGCAGCTTCGAGCAGTTTGCCCGCGACGCCCTGTCCGCGCAGAGATTCGTCCACAAACGTGTGGTTGATTTCCACCGTGCCGTCTTCCCTGTCGGGAAATGTGACCTCGGCAAGCAGTTTGCCGGTTTCATCTGTGTAATGGATGCGGTTGTTCTCCGTTTTCAATTGCATGGATGTTCCCTCCCGGTACAAAATACGATACTTTCTCTTATTGTATCATACTGCCCCGATTGGGGCAAATTCATAACCGGGGCATCATAAAAACCCGGTCGTTCCATACAAATGAACAGGAGGCAATACGATGAGCAAAATAGACCTGGTGCGAAAAGAAATGATGATGGCTCTCAAAGAAAAAAACATGCCGCGTAAGGAGGCGCTGTCGATGCTGTTGTCGGCTTTGAAAGCGAAGGCCATCGACAAGCGGGCGGACTTGACCGAGCAGGAGGAGAACGAGGTGGTTCTCAAAGAGATCAAGCAGGCGCAAGAGCAGGTGGATTCCGCGCCTGCAGACCGCGCGGACGTGCGGGAGGAAGCGCAAGCGCGCATTGCCGTCTGGAAAGAGTTCGCCCCACAGATGATGGGCGAAGCGGAGATTCGGAAAACCCTCGCCGGCGTGCTGGATGCGCTTGGGCTCGGCCAGCCGTCGGCAAAGG
>CATNEU010000307.1 GCA_950097605.1 uncultured Oscillospiraceae bacterium
CAGCTTGCTTAAAAACAGCCGGTCCTCCTCTTGCACAATGCCGATGTATCCCGCAGGCATTCCCTCTTCACAGATAAAATAGTAGGTATAGCCGTGCTGTAGCTGTGCCGACACAGCCGGTACGCTCTGGTATTTCTCCACCATATAGGCGGTTTGCTCCTCCCCGATAATCGGCCGGTAGTGCTCTGTCCAAATACGTGCCGCCATCTCGCAGAGCACGGCGACCTCCTCTTCGGTTTTCACCGCGGTGATTGCAGGTTCCTGCATCTTTTGTTCCTCCTTTTTTACCCTCTCTATTCTATGCGTCCGCTGCCGCTGTTTCCGCCTGCCAGCTCTTGCAGACGTCCACCCATTTCTCCGCCCGCGCGCAGCCAAACAGCTCGTCGCAGGTCATTTGCACGGCGGAATTCGCGCTGCCGCAGGCCGGAAACACCGATGCAAACCGCTTGACGGAAACGTCGATATACACTTTTACGGTTTCCGGGTTCGCAAATGGACAGACGCCCCCGACCGCATGTCCGGTCAGCGGCTCCACTTCCTCCGCAGAGAGCATTTTGGCCTTGCATCCAAAGGCCTCCTTGAACTTTTTATTGTCCACCTTGGCGTCTCCGGCCGCCACCACCAAGATGCAGCCGTCCGGCGCTTTGAACGAAAGAGTTTTGGCAATGCGTGCAGGTTCCACGCCAAGCGCCTGGGCGGCCAGCTCGACCGTTGCGCTGGAGGCGTCCAATTCCCGTACGTCGTTTTCCTTGCCGTATTGCCGCAGATATTGTTTTACATCCTGTACAGACATGTTCAAAATTCCTCCCGTTGATTCCGTTGTCATTTCGTTGGCCGCCCGGGCTGGGGTATGCGCAGCCGGTCCGTTCGCATTGGGCCGGACCGTTTCAAACAGCGCTCGCCCCGCAAAGGCCATTACCCGTTATTTTACACCTTTGCCGCCGTCCCGTCAATTTTTCACCGCCGCTTGCAATGCAAAAAAAGCCTGTTATAGCGACGGCGTTGCCGACCGTATAACAAGCTTTATCTTTCAATCTATCGCATTTATCGCATGCTGCCCGCGGCAATTTTTGCGGGAGCCGGCTGCTCGCCCACAGGCGGGATTTTCTTTGTCCCATCCTGGCTCTTGCCGCGCTTTTTATGAAACACGAGCTTGAGCAGCACCGGGGTGACAATCGTGGTGAAGACCACCATAATCACGATTGGGCCAAAGAACGCGCCGCTCATCAGGCCAAGCGCCTCTCCCTTGTTTGCGACAATCAGCGCCACCTCGCCGCGCGAGACCATGCCCACGCCAACCTGCACCGATTCCCTGCCCGAAAACTTGCAGAGCTTCGCGCCGAACCCGCAGCCCAGCACCTTTGTGGCAACGGCGGCCAAAGAAATCAGCACCGTGAAGACAATCATGGAACTGGACATCGTCCCCAGATCCACCTTGATGCCAATGCTTGCAAAGAAGATTGGAGAGAGCAGGATATAGGAAAGCGTTTCAAAACGCGAGGTGATGTATTTCGAGCGCTGGGAATTGGAGATAATCAGGCCTGCGATAAAAGCGCCCGTGATGTCCGCCACGCCGAACACGACCTCAGCCGCATAGGACAGCAGCAGGCAAAACACAAACGACACGATGACGAACCGGCGCATATCTCGGTTGTGCTCTTCCACCCATCTTTTG
>CATNEU010000308.1 GCA_950097605.1 uncultured Oscillospiraceae bacterium
GAATGTGCTTGCCGATACCATCAACGGCCATCCGGCTGGCAACGTCCCCGCTGTTCTCTCCCCCCATGCCGTCGCACACGACGGCCCACTCGGCTTCTTCACCGAGGCTGCCGTGCGCAAAGCAATCCTGATTGACCTCTCTCACTTTTCCGGTGTCTGTTTTTCCGTATACCTTCAACATAACACCCTCCTTTGTCCTTTACACGTCGATCCCAAACCAGGGAGAATTGAAATTGCAGGATACCATACCATGCCGGGTTTTGGCCGGCGGACCGGGTTTAAATCGCGGATGCGTCCTCTCTCCGGAGCTGTCCGCAGGCGGCGTTTATATCCGCGCCGAGGCGGCGCCGCACGGTCGTGGGAATGCCGCGCCGCTCCAGGATGCTCTGGAAGCGCTCCACCTGTTTTTGCCCGGTGCGCGTGTAGCCGCGTTCTTTGACCTCGTTGACCGGAATCAAGTTGACATGGCAGAGCAGGCCGGACAGCAGCGAGGCCAGCTCCGCAGCGTTCGCGTCGCTGTCGTTGACGCCGTTTATCAGCGCGTATTCAAACGAGATGCGACGCCCCGTGCCGTCCGCATAGTCGCGGCAAGCGCGGATCAGCTCCCGGATGCTCCACTTCCGGCTGACCGGCATCGTCTGCCGGCGGATTTCGTCGTTTGGGGCGTGCAGCGAGACCGAAAGGGTCAGTTGCAGCTTTTCCCGCCGCAGCGCGTCTATTTTATCCACGAGGCCGCAAGTGGAAAGAGAAATATGCCTCAGCCCGATATTCGGGCCCGTTTTGTGGGAAACCAGCTCCAAAAAGCGCAGCACATTGTCATAGTTGTCGAGCGGCTCCCCAATTCCCATCAAAACAATGTTGGAGACCCTCTCGCCGATGTCGAGCGCCGTGCCGGTCACCTGGCCGAGCATCTCGGACGGACGCAAATTTCTCTTCAGTCCCGCCAAAGTCGAGGCGCAAAACTTGCAGCCCATTCTGCACCCTGCCTGCGTGGAGATACAGACGGTATTGCCATGCTTATACCGCATCAGCACGCTCTCTACACACTCGCCATCCGCAAGCTCGTATAGATATTTTACCGTACCATCCAGGGACGATACAAGCTTTTTTTTGATTTTTATGCAGGGTATGTAAAACTTGCTGCATAACTCTGCCTGAAGTTTGTGCGAAATGTTGCTCATCTGGGCAAAATCGCCCACCTGTTTGGCATGCAGCCAGTCGTAAATCTGTCCCGCACGAAACGCGGGCTCTCCGAGCGCGGCGATCTGCTCCTTCAACTCCTCCAAAGAGAGCGACAAAATATCCGTTTTATCCAAAATTTCACCACTTTTCATAAGTCCTGTGCGGGAACACCCACATCCCGGCTACCGCGTGCGTTTCAGCGCCGCGATGAAAAAGCCGTCGCTGTCCGCGATATCGCCCAGCAGGGTAATCCGGCCGCCTTGGCCGCCCGCGGCGAGCAGCCCCGATAACGGCTGCGCTTCAAACGCCGCATGCCCCTGCAAAAAGCGGTCCACCACCTGTTCGTTTTCTGCCGGGTTGACCGTGCAGGTGGAGTACACCAGCAGCCCCCCGGGCTTCAGATAGTGCGCGGCGGTCTCGAGGATGCGGTATTGCACGGCGGGCAGCGGCGCAAAATCCGCCGCTTCTTTATATTTTATTTC
>CATNEU010000309.1 GCA_950097605.1 uncultured Oscillospiraceae bacterium
ATTTCCACCTGCCGGTCTACGATTCCGTGGGGGTTACCCGCAAGGACGGCAGTGACGAGGACCTTTCGGGGCTGGCGATCCGGCTGACTGGCCACGCGGCGGGCGGGGACGGCTGGATGACGGAATTGTATCGGGGCTTTGTCACCAGCGGTGTGGCCAAATATAAGCAGTTTTTCGCGCTGCTGCTGGAGCAGCGCGATGCGACCCGCAGCGTGACCGCGCAGGGAATCCGGCAGTTTGTTTCGCAGTCCCTGGCGGCGGGAGATCTCAAGGGCGGCTTGCACAGCGTGGCGAGCATCCGGGAGATGGAGGCAATCCCGGCGGGCAAACGCGCCGCGGGTATGTTGGTCTATGTGCAGGAGGAGGAAACGCTCTACCAGCTTGCGGGGAATTTGACGGCCTTTGCGCCGTTTGGGCACGGCGGACAGACAGACGGGTATACCAAACAGGAAGTGGATGAGAAAATTGCACGGCTTGCGGGCATTGTGGCCGCGTGGGGAGGAGGCGTTTTATGAGCTTTGACAGCAAAAGCTGGCTGCTGAACACACTGGTGCAGGCCTATGAGAGCGGGCAGTTCACCAAGGAGTATGTCACGGTGCTGGCCAACAACTACAAGTGCAAAGGCGCGCTTGGCGAGGAGGATTTGGCCTATCTCGCAGGGAAGCTTGGAGACGCCGGCGGCACGCCGGCGCCGGGCGGCTGGCAGGCGGTGCAGGAGCAGCCCGCGGTTGGCGTAATCGGTGCAAACGGGGAGCTGCTGACCGGCGGCGCGGGGGATGTGTACAACCGCTGGACACATATCAAAACCACCTGCCGGCCGGGCGAGAAAATGCGCACGACCGCCGGTCTGCGCGGGGACGCGACCGCGCTGCTGAGCTACTGGGACGAGGAAGGCGCGTTTTTATTCCGGCAGTTTGAAGGGGCTAACAACACAACCAACCGCTATGAGAACTATGAATTCACCGTACCGGAGGGCGCCTACAGCGTTGCCGTGACAAGCTACACGGCCGATACGCCGGATTTCAAGTTGGAACGGTATGCAGAGGGCGGCGTGCAGCCGCAAAGCCGGACGAGCTGGTGGCAGGGCAAAAAGATCGTCTGGTTCGGCACCTCGATACCGGCCGGCGGCTACCCCGGGCTGGTGGGCAAGCGGCTGGGCGCAGTGGTCGTCAACGAAGCGGTCGGCAACTCAATGGCGCGCATTGGGGACGAAACCAAAATTACGGCGGACGACCCGCATGGCTGGACCGGTGTGCACTGGGAAAAGGTCGCTTACTCTCTCGCCATGCACCTTGCGGAAAAGCAAGCGCTGATCGACGGCTGGGACAACTGGAAGACAAAATTGTCCGGTTCGCCGCCGAACACCCTCACCGAAGCGCAGAAAGCCCAAATCCTCGGTTGCAGCTATGAGAAAAAGCTCGTGGAGCGGCACTTGGGCGAGGGCAAACGTGCGGACCTATATGTATTTGACCATGGGCACAACGACGCGATGAACGGTGCGGGCATTCAAACGCTCGACACGGTTCCGGCAGACCCGCTGGACCGGCACACTTTCATCGGCGCCATGGGCTTTTTGGTGGCGCAGATCCTGGCGGACAATCCCCGCGCGCGCATCTGCTTTGTGGGCCATTATGAAGACGCCCGCAAGGCGT
>CATNEU010000310.1 GCA_950097605.1 uncultured Oscillospiraceae bacterium
GTAAGGCAAGCCGCAGTTTTTGCAGGTTCCCAATTTGCTTTGCATCGTTCTGAGAGGCACGAGGATTCGTTCCAAGTGGGAAGGCGGTTGTGTGTATTTGCTGCGTCACGCCCTGCGTACCTCTGTGTACGCGGGGCGTTTTGTTTTGACCGCAGTCTTTTTTATGCAGGCAGCAAAGGAGGCAGCCCTATGGAAAAAAACGAGGATACCCGCGTTGCCCTAATTGGCATCATCGTGGAGGACGACCGGGCGACGCCCGCTCTCAACGACATTCTGCACGCGTTCGGCCAGCATATCATTGGCCGGATCGGCGTTCCCTACCGCAGCCGCGGCATCTGTGTAATCAGCATCATCGTGGACGCGCCGAACGGCGTGATCAGCTCGCTTTCGGGTAAGCTGGGAATGCTGGAGGGCGTCAATGTCAAAACCATGTACGCGAAGGTGTAAGCGGCTCCGGCTATCTGAATTTATAGAGAAACGGCGGTGAACAGGTGAACCAATATATCGAGGCGCTGCAAGGTCCGGCGCCGTCCGCTGCGGACATCGTCCGGCTTTTGCAGCTTGCGGATTTTTCGGCGGTTTACCGGGCGGCCGACGAGGTACGCGCCGCGCGCAAGGGGGATGTGGTGCAGATCCGCTGCATTCTGGAGTTTTCCAACCACTGCGCCCGGCAGTGCGCCTATTGCGGCTTGAACCGGTGCAATCCCCACGCCCGGCGTTTCCGGATGACCGAGGAGGAGATCCTCGCCTCGGCTGCCGAGGCTGCCGAGGCCGGCTATCAGACCATCGTGCTGCAGTCGGGCGAGGACCGGTATTTTACGGCGGAGCGCCTCGGCGAACTGATCCGGGAGATCAAACGCGCCACCGGCATGGCGGTCACGGTTAGCTGCGGCGAGATGCCCGAGCGCGACTACGCGCATCTGCGGGCCTGCGGCGCGGACCGCTACCTGCTCAAGCACGAGACCGCCGACCCTGAGCTGTATGCGTCGCTGCATGCGTGCGGCACGCTCGCGGCGCGCGTGGCCTGCCTGAAAAGCCTCAAACGGCTCGGCTTTGAAACCGGCAGCGGCTTTATGGTGGGACTGCCCGGCCAGACCCTGGAGACCCTGGCGCAGGATATTCTGCTGCTGCGCGAAATCGGCTGCGACATGGCGGGCATCGGCCCGTTTATCCCGCATCCGGATACGCCGCTGGGCGGCTGTCCGGCGGGCAGCACGGAGCTCACCAAACGGCTGGTGGCCATTACCCGGCTGGTGCTGCCGGATTGCAACCTGCCCGCCACCACCTCGCTCGGCGTTCTTGCGGATCAGGCAAAGGCCGACGTCTTTTCCTGCGGGGCCAACGTCGTCATGCGCAAAGTGACCCCCGAGAAATACAAGCGGCTGTATGAGATCTATCCATCCAAGCTTGGTGAGACGCATGTACGCGCCGACCGTCTGGCACTGGAGCGGCAGATCCGCAGCCTGGACAGAATTCCGCTCTGACCTCCGGCCGCCGGGCCGGACACAGCTTCTGCGCGGCGATACGCCAGCGACACCCGCCCGCGCAGGGCCTGCGGTCACCACTCCATACCCGATCAACAGCCGCTGGAGAATAGGGGAAGTAGTATGTACAACAGCAAATCCAAAATTGCAGAAGAG
>CATNEU010000311.1 GCA_950097605.1 uncultured Oscillospiraceae bacterium
CGTCAGCGCCTGGTATTCGGGCGGCGAGACGGCGAGCGTAACAGGAACCAGCAAAAGCTGCCGCTTATAGCTGCCCGCCTGCGCTTTGAGCTGCTCGAACAGATGCCGTTCGTGCGCGGCGTGCTTATCAATGATCAGCAGCTCTTCGCCATACTGCACAAACACATAGGTTTCAAACGCCTCGCAGAGCACCTTCCAGCCGCCTGTTTGCTGTGGCCGCGCGTTTTCTGTTGCGGGAACCTGCGGCGGAACAGAGTTCGCTGCGGGAGGGCGGGCGTTTTGCTGTACAGCGCCGTGCTTTTGTATCGTGTAAGCGGGAACGGAATCCGCTTCCTGCCCGTTCGCCGCGGCCTCCTCCGGCGCCCATTCCGCTTTGAGCTGCTCGATCAGCCGGCGGCGCGCAGCGTCGCCGGACGGCCGGGTGACGACCGCCGCGATTTCCGCCCCAGGAGACTGCAACGACAGCGGCTCTTCCGCCTCCGGCGTCAAATATTTGCCGATGCCGCTGCGGACAAAGCGTTGCTGCTGTTCCGGATTGCCCGGCAAGCGGGCTGCTGTTTTCCCGGCGTCCGGCAGAGGCAATTGCTCCGCCGCCGTATCCCGTGTCATCACAGGGAACTTTGCGGCCTTTTGCACCGGCAACGCAAGCTCCGGGCGCTCGTCACGGGCATGCAGCGTCTCTTTAACGCCAAAATACACCAGGTCGAATACCGGTTTCTCATTTACAAACCGCACCTCGATTTTTGCGGGATGGACGTTGACGTCCACCGATTCAAAGGGAATCTGCAAATCCAGCACACAGGCGGGAAACTTGCCGACCATAACGGAGTTTTTATAGGCCTCCTCAAGCGCGGCTTGGCAGGTGCGGGATTTCACAAACCGCCCGTTGATGAAAAAATTCTGCATCATACGGTTGGAGCGCGACATCGAGGGTTTGGAGACAAAGCCGCGGAGCGCGAAGCCGTCCTTTTCAAACTGCACCGGCAGCAGAGAGACGGCAAAGTCCTTCCCATAGACCGCGTAAACCGTCGAGAGCAGATCCCCGCTACCGGGGGTGTGCAGCGTCTCCCTGCCGTCGCGTATCAGCCGGATGGAAAGCCCGGGATGCGACAGCGCGGCTTTTTCCACAGCATTTGCAACCGCGTTGCCCTCGGTCACATCCTTTTTCAAAAATTTCATACGCGCCGGCGTGTTGTAGAACAGATCCTTCACGACAATCGTTGTGCCTTTGGGGCAACCGTATGCGTCGAACAGGGTTTCGCCGCCGCCCTCGATGCAGATTCTGTTGCCGAAGGCGGCATCCCCGGTCCGGCTGTACAGCTCCACCCGGGCCACCGATGCAACCGAGACCAGCGCCTCGCCGCGGAAGCCCAGCGTGCCGATCCGTTCGAGGTCGTCCGCGTCCTTTACCTTGCTGGTTGCGTGCCGCACAAAGGCGGTGCGCATATCCTCCGCCTCGATGCCGCAGCCGTTGTCCGAAACGCGGATGTAGGAAACGCCGCCGCGCTTGATCTCCACCGTGACGGCGCTGGCGCCCGCGTCCATTGCGTTTTCCAGCAGCTCTTTAACGACCGAGGCCGGCCGTTCGACAACCTCTCCGGCCGCGATCAGCTCGGCGACGTGCTTGTCCAGCAAATG
>CATNEU010000312.1 GCA_950097605.1 uncultured Oscillospiraceae bacterium
GCCCGTCTGCTCCGCCGCCTCCAAAAAGCTCTGTTCCCCGTTTTGTCTGCTCATCGTTTCATCCGCTCCTTTTTTCTTCCGATGCGGCCCCGGCGGGCTGCGCATACCGCAGTGCAAGCCGCTGCACAAAGTGGCTTTTACCGTCCCGCCTTGTCCGGCCGTCTACCCCATATGTATGTTTTGGACAGGCCGGATAGAACAGGCTGTCCCGTTTTTTCCGGCGGATTTGTTTTCCCGTCCGTCCTGTCCTGCCGCATGCGGATGCGGTGTGGCGAAACGGCACGAAAAAATAACCGCGCGTGTATTGTTTTTTATGGATAAACCATTTATAATGAAACTCATATGGATTGCCGCACGTTTTGGAAAGCGCCGGGAGTTCTCCTGTTTCCGCCAGCGGGCGGTTGCCGGCCTTCCGGTGCGCGCCCGTCGGATATTCCGGCGATGCAATCTGCCAAAGGCCGCGGCTGGCCGGGGCTCTCCCGCTGCCGGACGCGGCGTTTTTGCCCGCCCGGAGCGCCATGCCCGGACGGAGCCTGTGCCTTCCCCAAATCAATGCGCAGTTTTGACTGAAAGGTTGTGATGTTAGGGTTGCAAAAGCTGACTTTATACGGCTTTAACAATCTCACCAAAACACTTAGCTTCAACATCTATGATGTATGCTATGCAAAAAGTGAGCGGGAGCAAAAGGACTATATTGCCTATATCGACGAGCAGTATAACTCCGAACGGCTTACCAAGATTCTCTGTGACGTGACCGAGATGATCGGCGCGCATGTGCTCAACATCTCCAAGCAGGACTATGACCCGCAGGGCGCCAGCGTGACCCTGCTGATCACCGAGGGTCTGACTCCCCGGCCGCGCAAAAACGGCGGGCAGGCCGACCTGGACGTTGACGCCGCGGCCCTCGGCCAGCGGGATACCGTCGTCGGCCACCTCGACAAGAGCCACGTCACGGTGCACACCTATCCGGAATACCATCCGGACAATTCAATCGCTACTTTTCGCGTGGATATCGACGTATCCACCTGCGGCACGATTTCGCCGCTGAACGCACTGGATTATCTGATCGGCAGCTTCGACTCGGACATTATCACCATTGATTACCGGGTGCGTGGCTTCACACGGGATGTTGACGGCAAAAAGCTCTTTATCGACCACGACATTGCCTCCATTCAGGATTATATAGACGATAAAACCCTGACCGAATACGACGCGATCGACGTGAACGTCTACCAGTCCAACATCTTCCACACCAAAATGATGATTAAGGAGATCAACCTGCAAAACTACCTGTTCAACATCGACGCCTACGAACTGCTGCCACGGCAGCGGCTGCAGATTACCGACAGCCTCCGCCGCGAGATGATTGAAATTTTCAGCGGCATGAATATCTATGGATGAGGAAGGTGCGTTTTATGAAAAGTCGTCTTTCTCAGGATCGGGCGCCTTTGATGGAGGCGCTCGAGCGCTATCGCACCCGGCGCGTTGTCCCATTTGACGTGCCCGGCCACAAGCAGGGACGCGGCAACCCCGCACTGCTCGATTTTCTGGGCAAACAGTGCCTCTCGGTGGATGTTAACTCGATGAAACCGCTGGACAACCTCGCCCATCCGGTCTCGGTGATCAAGGAA
>CATNEU010000313.1 GCA_950097605.1 uncultured Oscillospiraceae bacterium
CCCAGCAGCGAACGGTAGGCCCCGCCCAGCTTTTGAACCGGCGTATGGTTCCAAAACACCTGCCCGCTTGTCGGGGCAAGGCTGTCGGTGATGATTTTCATTAGGGTGGATTTGCCCGCGCCGTTGGGCCCAAGCAAGGCATACACCCCCTCCGACAGTTCCAGGCTCACATTTTCCAAAGCGGTTTTGTCCCCATACCGTTTGGAGACCTCATGAATGGACAGCATCTCGCCACCTCCTAATCCAGCATTGCAATCGGCTCGTATTCGGCGCGCCCCGCCCAATACGCCTGTTTGTCAATCAGCGCGTAGCCTTCGGAAACAATGGTAATCTGGTTGCTGCCCGCCCAGCTCACATATTCCTCTTTTTCCACAACGTCCGAACGGACAAGATAGCGGCTGCCGGCATCTGCAAGAATATCCACGGGATGGCGGCTGACCGACTGCCGGGTATATAAAGAAAATGGCGTGGCCGATCCATTTTCACAGTCGACCGCCAGGCATTGGGAGGTCTGCGCATTGAGTTCGGCCCCATCGTCGAACGAGCAGCCCAATTTGCCGTCGGCCTGCGAAAACGTAGAAAACCGCCCGGGAAGCTTCTCGGTCAGCGTACCGGTTTCATCTGTTTCCAGATCCACAAAATACAAAGCGTCGCTCCCGGGCGTATAGATCAGGCGGGTTCCATCAATAAATGAATAGATACAATCGTTTGCCGGAATGGCGGCATGCTCCTTCGTTTCCCCCGTCGCGGGGGTATAGGTCACAATGGTGTTTTTGGAGTTCCGAATCGCCGCCATCGCCTCCGCGTCGGACATACCGCGCAAATCGCCATAGCCGGTTTTGCTGATTACGATGGTTTCGTTGTATACCCCGCACATCATGCCGCCGAATTGCAGCTCCTCCACCGATCCCCGCGCGGGGTCGATTTGCAGGACCACCGGTTGCGCAACGACGGCGTCTGCCACCGTCTTCACAGCCGATAGAAAGATCAGGCCGTTGCCCGCGGCCATCGAGCCGCCCAGGTCGTATTCCTCTCCAATCTCGAGAACCTCGGTCCTGCCGGTGCCGTCGGCGTTCATCTGATACAGGGCCATTGTGTTTCGCATCTGCACAAAGCCTCCATCGTCCGCGCCCGCCGGGCTTTTTAGCTGTTTTGAGGAGAGCAGAAACAGACTGCCGTCCATGCCGAATATGCCGGTTTGAATAAATCCATCGGCAAACAGCATGGCGGCGCACCGTTCGTTGTTGTGGTCGCACTGCGGCTGGTTGCAAAGGGGCACCTCCGTCTTTGACGCATAGTCGATATAGCTGATACGGGTGGAAGCGCTGTCCTCCCCGACGATGCTTTTCACCCGATAGAAACCCTTCTCGGCGGCATAGCCGGTGTCGATGCTGTTCAACCAGCGCAGTTTGGTCTGGGAAGGCGCTTTGTTTTCAGCAGAGCTGCTGGCGGAGGCGGCGGACGAGCTGCCCGCGCCCGACGCATTTTCCCCCGCTTTGTCCAGACCATTGCAGGACGCCAGCAGCATGCAGAGAACCGTTCCCAGCGCAAGAATAGAAAGGTGTTTCGTTTTCATTGCTACGCTCC
>CATNEU010000314.1 GCA_950097605.1 uncultured Oscillospiraceae bacterium
GTTTCCGCCGGATTCAGCACGGCTTTGATGGCGGCAAGCCCCGGATTGCACACCGGCCCGACCGGCAGCCCCTCGCACACATAGGTATTGTATGCATCAAACATCGCCTGATCCGCAATGTCTATATACGGTTTGATCTCCCGCTCCACATAGTGGATTGTCACATCCGACTGTAAATTGGGATAGGTGCCCGGCTCCCGCAGACGGTTTTCAAACACGCTGGCAACCATCGGCATATTTGCCGGCAGACTCGCTTCGCTCTGCACGAGGGACGCGAGCGTGATCACCTGATCCAGCGTCATACCGCGTTGTTTGGCAAGGTCGCGGTATTCCGAAGGTACCCGCTTGGAGAAGTTGTTCAAAAATTTGGCGGCAACGCTCTCGACCGCCTCGCCCTCATAAAATTCATAGGTATCCGGGAAAATATAGCCCTCCAGCTTATAAAACCGCTTTTCATCCTTGGGGACGCCATCCAAAAAGCTGTAGTTTAAATCGGCGGTGCTCAGATAGGTGCGGAATTCCTTGGCGCTGCATACGTTCGCGTCCTGCAGCATGTCCGCAATTGAATTGATCGTCATACCCTCCCAGAAGGTCAGCTTGACAATGGTATCCTCGGTACCGACGCGCACCAACCGGCTGAGAATCTGGTCATAGGTCATCTTTGCATTGAGATGATAGATCCCGTATTGCAGCGAATCGTCAAGCTTTTTAAATTTGGTGTAAACTTTAAACAGCCCCGATTTATAGATCACGCCTTGCTCCTCGAGCGTATCGGCAATCTCGTCCAGCGTTGCATCCTGCGAGATTTCCACATCAATGAAGACATCTTGTTTATTGAGCGCGAATACGTCGCAGGCCGCCGTGATGATATAGGCGGAAAGGCCCAGGGACAGGCCCAAAATCACAACATAATAGAGCAAAGTGCGCACACCCTGGAACCGGCGGCGGTCATCGTGGCCTTTTTTGGCGTCAAGCGGCTGCGGCTGGGCGGCATCCTCTTGTTCAATTTTGGCTTGCACGGCCTGCCGCAGGTCAGGCGCCGCGTCGAACTGCAAGGTATCCTGCCCGGAGTCGTCCGGGGCCGGCGGCGCGCTGCTCTCCACGGCCTCGAACACCTGTGTGTCGTGTATTTCCTGTTGCCCTGCGGACACGTCTGCTTCACATGGCGGGTACTCCTCATCGGGCGGCACGGCGCCGTCCTGCGCCGTGGTTTCCGGCCGCTCGGGAAACTCCCTTTTCATTTCATCACTCATGCGTGTGCTCCTCCCAAACCGCCGCAGATGCCGGCGTTCCATGCGGCCTGCCCGCAAAAACCGATGCGGCGTATTGCTGCGCGGTACCGGATACCCTATTGCAATCCGGAAACCGCCTTTTGTTTTTTTGTAACCACCTGCAGCCGGATGACATAGTATATATCAAAACCTGATAGTGAGGTGAAAGAAACAATGTGTGGTTGTAACAATTTCTTTGGCGGCAGTAGCTGCGTATGGGTTATCATTCTAATCATCATCCTGCTGTGCTGCGGCGGTTGCGGCAATAACTGTGGCTGTAA
>CATNEU010000315.1 GCA_950097605.1 uncultured Oscillospiraceae bacterium
GCGCGCTGCTTGGGGGCGGCGGCGCCGCGGCGCTGCTGTTTGGCGTAACGGGCAGCGGCAAAACGGCGGTCTTTCTCCGGCTGATCGGCGATGTGGTCGCGGCGGGCAAAACCGCGATTGTCATGGTGCCCGAAATCGCGCTGACGCCCCAGGCGATCGAGCGGTTTATGTCCTGCTTCGGGGAGCGGGTGGCGGTCATACACAGCGGCCTTTCGATGGGCGAGCGGCTGGACGAGTTTAAACGCATCCAAAACGGGAAGGCTTCTATTGTAATCGGCACCCGCTCGGCGGTGTTTGCGCCGCTTTCCAATATTGGGCTGATCATTCTGGACGAAGAGCAGGAGTCCTCCTATAAATCGGAGTCCGCGCCGCGTTACCATGCGCGCGACGTGGCAAAGTTCCGCTGCAAAACCCATGGGGCCGTGTTGCTGCTGGCTTCGGCCACGCCTTCGGTCGAGACCTATTACGCGGCCGAACGCGGCGTTTACAAGCTGTTCACGCTCATAGAGCGCTATGGCGGCGCAAAGCTGCCGCAGGTGACTATTGTGGATATGAAGGACGAGCTTGAGAGCGGCAACCGCGGCGCTTACAGCAGGCGGCTGGTGCGGGAGCTTGCCGAAAACCTGGAACACGGGGAGCAGTCGATTGTTTTAATCAACCGCCGGGGGTTTCACACAAACGTGTCCTGCGCCGAATGCGGGGAGGTTGCCAAGTGCCCCCATTGCAGCATTGCGTTGACCTATCACCGCGCGAACGACAGCCTGATGTGCCACTATTGCGGCTATTTGCAGGACCCGTTTCGCAAGTGCCCCCACTGCGGCAGCGACTATATCAAATATGCGGGCTTGGGTACCCAGCGCGCCGAGGACGAGCTGCGGGCTCTGTTCCCGAACGCCCGCATCCTGCGGATGGACGCCGACACAACTATGGCGAAATTCGCCCACGACAGGGCGTTTCAGGCGTTTGCCAGCGGGGAATATGACATTTTGGTCGGAACGCAGATGGTGGCGAAGGGGCTGGACTTCCCAAATGTGACGCTGGTGGGCGTGCTGGGCACCGACCAGTCGCTGTATGCGTCGGATTTCCGCGCCTATGAGCGCACTTTTTCGCTGCTCACGCAGGTGATTGGGCGCTGCGGGCGTGGCGATAAGGCGGGCCGCGCGGTGCTGCAAACCAAAACGCCGGAAAACCGTGTGCTGCAGCTTGCTGCCGAACAGGACTATCCCGGTTTTTACAGTGAGGAGTTGGAGACGAGGCGGATATTGCTTTATCCGCCGTTTTGTGATGTCTGCGTTGTCTCGTTTGCGGGCGCGGAGGAAGCACAGACGCTGCAGGCCGCGCGGGTGTTTTATGATGCGCTCAAAGAGGCGGCGCTCCAGCGCTATACGGACCTGCCTCTGCGCGTGCTTGGGCCGGTGCCGAACCAAGTGTACCGTGTGATGGGCAAATTCCGGTATAAAATTATCATCAAATCCCGGGATGTCCGGCGGTTCCGCGCGCTGCTCGTCGAAACCGCCGGCAAGGCCGCGGCGCATCCGGC
>CATNEU010000316.1 GCA_950097605.1 uncultured Oscillospiraceae bacterium
ATGCTGTCCAACCTGGTTTCGCAGCTCAAGCAGGCGGGCAAGGAGGACCAGCTCGAGGATGTGCTCAAGGAGATACCAAACGTCCGCAAGGATTCCGGCTATCCGCCGCTCGTTACGCCAAGCTCGCAGATCGTGGGCACCCAGGCGGTGTTCAATGTGATCACCGGCGAACGGTACAAGATGGTCACCAAGGAGTTCAAGGGCCTTGTGCGCGGCGAATACGGCAAAACACCGGTTCCAATCGACCCGGAATTCCGCAAAAAGATCATCGGCGACGAAGCGCCGATCGAATGCCGTCCGGCCGACCTGCTCGAGCCGGAGCTGGATAAGCTGCGCGCCGAGTGCGCCCAGTACAGCGAGCAGCCCGAGGACGTGCTGAGCTACGCCCAGTTCGGACAGGTTGCCGTGAAGTTTTTTGAAAAGCGCAGAAACAAAAAATATGGAATCGACGGGGAGCACGCCGACTTTAAGAACAAGGTGCACCCGGTCTGATTGTGTGGAAAAACGGCCGTTCGATGGGGGACGGCACAGCAGGCGTTGGCAGTTATTTGTCGGCGCCTGCTTTGTACATGGCGGCTTTTGGCCCCACAGTGAAAGGAGACGGTACGGATGTTTCGATTTGCGCACAACAACTTGAATGTTTTGGATTTGGAAAAGAGCATGGCGTTTTATGAAAAGGCCCTGGGGCTGCGCGAGACCAAGCGAATCGCGCCGCCCGACGGCGGCTTTATCATCGTTTACCTCGGGGATGGGCAGAGCGGCCACCTGCTGGAGCTGACCTGGCTGCGCGACCGCCGCGAGGCCTATAACCTCGGGGAGAATGAGTTCCATCTCGCGTTCACGACCGACGACTATGCCGGCGCGCATGCGCTGCACGTGCAGATGGGCTGCATCTGCTTTGAAAATCCCGAAATGGGCATCTATTTTATCAGCGACCCCGACGGCTACTGGCTTGAAGTGATTCCAGCCGGCCGGTATTGACCGGCTGGCAAAGCCTGATTGACGGCGGCGATACCGGTCCATACTCTTGGCAGACAATTTTGTCCCGCGGCGCGCGGCTTGCGGGGTATACAACATATGATGGATGAAAAAGGAGAATAGGCATGGACGGCTGGTTATATAAACTCGAACGGAAGATGGGCAGGTTTTCGATTCCCAATTTGATGCTGATTGTTGTGGCGGGGATGTTTGCGGTGTTTGCGGTGGATTTTTTGCTGGCGGGCACCGGGTCGGGATACAGTCTTGCAAACTGGCTCTATCTGAGCCGGGATTTGGTGCTGCAAGGGCAGGTATGGCGGCTGATCACGTTTGTCTTTGTGCCGATGAACAGCAGCCCGATTTGGGTGCTGTTTACGCTGTATTTTTACTATCTGGTCGGCACTACGCTGGAACGCGCGTGGGGCAGCTTTAAGTTCAATGTTTACTACCTCTTCGGCATACTGGGCGCCATCCTGGCGGCGGCGATTACAGGGTCTGGAAACAATTCCTATTTGAATCTTTCGCTGTTTTT
>CATNEU010000317.1 GCA_950097605.1 uncultured Oscillospiraceae bacterium
GCTTTTCAACGGTTTCATCGGGGATAGAGTGCGCCCGCATGTGATGATTGCAACCGGCATGACGGGCTCCGGATTGTGCAACCTGGCAATGGGGTTTTCGGGCGGCGTGGGTTCAATGGCTGTGATCTGGTGTTTAAACGGCTTTTTGCAGTCGATGATCTGGTCGCCGATTGTGCGCACCATCGGCGAGTGGTTTCCCAATGACTACCGCAAAAAGGCCGCCGCAAATATCCAAACCACAACCGCGGTGGGCACGTTGGCGGCGTATGCGCTGACCAGTTTGCTGCTCTTGCTGGCCGGATGGCGCGCGGCGTTTTTCGCCGCATCGCTGCTGGTGGCAATCGTGGGCGTCTTTGTGTTCTTTGCGATGCGCGGCGTGGAAGCACGGCATGGGGAGGATCGCGACCGGCTGTTTGCAGCCGATGCGTCCGGGGAGACGGGAGGCCAAGAGAAGGACGGGCAGCAAGACAAAGTGCAAGGCAAGCTGCCGTTTTTCTCATTGGTAATCAGCGCCGGCCTGCTCGTGATGGCGGTGCCGATCATCGCCAATGGGATCATCAAGGACGGCGTGGTCATGTGGGTGCCCACGTTCGTCTCGGAGTCGTTCGGACTCTCCTCCTCGCTGTCGGTGCTGCTGACGATGGTGCTGCCGGTGGTCAACCTTTCGGGGGTGTACCTGGCCACCTGGCTCAATAGGCGGCTGCGCAACGAACTGATGACCTCCGCCGCGCTGTTTGGGGTCTGTTTGGCCTCGCTGGCGCTGATGGCCTTTTTCCCGGACAAAAGCGTCTGGCTTTCTCTGGCCTCGCTCGGCGTCACGACCTCCGCAATGCTCGGAATCAACACCATGCTGACCGGCGTGGTGCCGATCTACTTTGCCAAATATGGCAGGGCCTCTTCGGTCACGGGCTTTTTAAACGCGTTTGTATATGTCGGCTCGGGTGTATCCGGTATGGGAATCGGCGCGGTGGCGCAGCGCTTCGGCTGGTCGGTTACCGTGTGGGCGTGGGTCGGCGTTGTGTTTGTCGGATTGGCGGTCTGTCTGTTGGCGGCGGCGAAGTGGAGGCGCTATCTGCGCACGGAAAACGCTTGAATGGGACTAAAAAGCAATTGGCTATACAACAAATGTGATAGAAAGAGAAAGCCCTGCAAGCAGCCGAATAAAGGCTGCTTGCAGGGCTTTGTTGTGCATATGGCGTCTACTGCGCATCCAGCTCGGCGGGAACATCCAGCTTACCGAAAATATAGCCCGTATAGGCCGGAATCGTAACCTCGAGAGACCAGCCGCCTACGGGATGGGCCATAAGCTGTTTTTCTGGTTCCGCCGCCGGTTCCTCTGTCGAAAACAGCAGCGCATACCGGCCCGGCGCGCCTACGGGCAGCCGGCAGCAGGCGCAGGGCTGGTTGGATAGGTTGAGCAGCACGAACAGGGCGCCGCCGTTTAAATCCTCACGCGCATAGGCAAACACGCAGGGAAAGCATTGGTCGGTTACCAGCCAACGAAAGCC